>JAQTRE010000027.1 GCA_028711995.1 Dehalococcoidia bacterium
CTCAGTGAGTGTTTCGATCCGGCTACCGGCCTCTATTTTGATATCGACGGGGTCAGCGGGAATCTCATCCGGGAACCCAGCATATCCGCTTTAATGCCGCTCACTCTCAACAATGTGCCCCACAAAGACTACGAAGCACTGGTGAGCCATCTGACAAACCCCGATGAATTCGGCCTCCGCTTCCCCATCCCTTCAGTGCCAAAGAACAGCAGCTTCTTCAGTCCAGGTTCGGGACGATATCTATGGCGCGGCCCAACATGGATCAACACTAATTGGCTCATCTCCGAGGGCCTCAAGAGACATGGGCATGGGAAACTGGCAGATGGGATATCTCAGGCAAGCAAGTATCTGGCCGAGCGCTCAGGATTTCGGGAATACTACAATCCGCTCACGGGTGAAGGCGGGGGTGAAAAAGACTTCAGCTGGTCTTCTCTGGCAGCGGTCATGTAAAACAGGTGTTGCTGGCAATCACCACGTCTCCTGGGCTCTTCGATCAATGGTTCTAGAGCGACCCAAAGCGCTCAACCCTTTCCCTAAAATCCTGATCCGCTTCACCTTCCCAGGGAAGATACTCCATATATGCCGGTGTTCTCAACCCATAAAGCAAAACGTCGAATATCTCTTTCGATGGGTTGCCCAGTTTCATCACCGTTTCCTTCCGTGCCGCGAAGACTTGCCCGGTCACCATCGTCGGTACATTAGGATAGTAGACGTTAATTAGTTCGATCGTCGTCTTCTCATCGTTGCTCTTGACGCCTTCTCGAGAAAGCAGCCAGCCATAAGAGATACACGTTGGAGAATACAGGAAGAGGCAGGGAGTCAGACTCCTCAGCTTATCAGGAGTCATGGCCTCTCCGGTTCTCCGGAAGAAGAACCCCACCACCGGAACCCCGGACATGAAATCGCCAACATAGGTCTTTTTCAAGATCAACCCGGTGAAAAAGAACGCGAATACCCAAAGCACAACCCCAAGACCGGTGCGGATATTCTCCCAGGGGGTCGCCATATCAAGAAAGCCATGCCCCGAATCTTCCAGGAGCCCGAACGCCCAATTGCCGGCAAAAAGTACAATCCCGACTGGAAGCCAAAAGATGAACCCGAATAGCAAAAACCCCACTAGATTCTTGATTGATTTCACGGTCCTCTCCTCATTCTCGTCGGGAATGGATTGTCTTGCCTACGCCTTCATCAATTGACTCATCGTGCTGATTGGCTGATTGATTATAGCCCTTTTCTCATGCACTAACAAACTCTCAGTGCCCACCTGATCAAAGGCCCTCTAAGTCTGGATCTGACGATCCACCGCTAAAAGAGCAGTTAGCGCAGACATGGCAGCAAAACCCGCCCCCGTGATGTAGGCCCAGTGCAACCCATTAAGAAACTCGTGAATGTCGCCGGGGCTCAAGGAATGTGCTGTGTTTGACGCTACAACAGGGGCAAAACCATAAAGCACAGCGCCGGCGACAGCTATGCCAAGCACCATGCCGACGTTGCGCATGGCTGCAATCACCCCTGAAGCAACCCCCAGGTATTGGGGAGTGACGCTCCCCATGATGGCGCTATTGTTTGGACTCTGGAAGAGGCCCATTCCCGCACCGACCACTGCCAGCCGCCAAAAGACATCAAGGGCATCCGTCGATTCCTTCAAACCGCTGAGCAAATACAAACCCAGCGCACTGACACACATCCCACTCACCGCGAAAATCCTGGTACCAAAGCGATCTGAAAGGATGCCGCTCGCCGGGCCGAAGCATAGAGTGGCTAAGGGGGTTCCAACCATTACCCATCCCACCTTCAATATGCTGTAATGCAGTGCGAAGGCTAAATAGAACGGGGTCAGAAAGATTACCGTAAACAAAGCCATGTAATTGAACAGCGCACTGATGCTGGCAAAGCTGAAGCGCTGACTCTTGAACAGCGCCAGGTTGAGCATCGGCTGCTCTGACCTCTTCTCTATGAAAAGAAACGCCCCCGCAAAAACGAATGCCGTCAGCAAAAGTGCAACTGGCGCAGGAGACCCCCACCCCCAATCCGCCCCTCTATTGGCATAAAGAAGCAATGCCGCGAGGAAAACAAAGGCGGTTACCGCTCCGGCCACATCAAGACGTTGCCCGGGATGGGTATCGGCGCGAGGTATGATGCGAACACTCCAAACGAAAGCAGCAATACCGATGGGCACATTGATGAAAAAGACATAACGCCAGCTCGCATACTCGGCAATCAACCCGCCAATAGTAGGCCCGAGGCTCAAAGCCACAGCAATGCTGATGACATAGATACCGATGGCTTTGCCACGCTCCTTGGGAGGAAAGGCTGCAGTAACGATGGCAGTACTCACAGCCATCACCATACCGGCGGCAAGCCCCTGCACAGCTCTTAATCCAATGAGCATCCAGATATTCTGGGAAGTCCCACACAACGCAGAAGCCATCGTGAAAGCAACCAGTCCAAAGAGATAAACCCGCCGATAGCCGATCATGTCTCCCAGTCGACCATAGAGCAGGATGAGGCAGCTGATAGTCAGGAGGTAAATCGTCGGCACCCACTGAGCGATTGAAATATCACTCTTGAAATACTGCGTGATATCAGGCAAGACGGTGTTTACAATACTACCATCAAGGGGCGCCATGAATCCGCCCAGCATCACCGCTGAGAGGATCAGCCATTTCCTGTCAATTCGTCTTCGTCCCGGTGCTGCCCCAGTTTCACCCATTTCCTTCTCCGGCAATGATTATCCTCATTTATGACATCGTTCCACGTTCGATGGTTACGATCATATGTCACTTCATCTATTATGCCATCCCTCAGCTCTCTAAGGAAGATGAGGGCACGCCTACTTGACTGAAACCCACACTTGTTGTACCCTTAGCTCCGTAGCCGTACCAGGGAAACAGAAATGGGCATATTTGTAACATTCGAGGGTGTTGAAGGAGGCGGGAAGAGCACGCAGGCACGAGCACTGTATCGGCGGCTTTCCCGATCAGGACGCCCCGTGAGCCTGGTCAAAGAGCCGGGGGGAACTGCTGTAGGAGACGTGGTCAGAAAACTTCTGAAACACCGACTGGAGATAGAGCTGAATCCCTTGACCGAACTCTTTCTGTTCGCCGTTGCCCGTGCTCAGTTGGTGGCCGAGGTCATTCGCCCTGCGCTGGATCAAAACAGAATCGTTCTCTGTGATCGCTACACCGAATCAACCTTAGCCTATCAAGGTTACGGACGGGGATTGGATTTGGAGACGATCCAATCCATTAACTCGATCGCCACGGGAGGGCTTCGCCCGGATATCATTTTCCTGCTTGATCTGGATGTTAAAGACGGACTTCAGCGGAAAGGCGCCGCGATTACAAAGGATCGCTTCGAGCAGGAGGAAATCCCTTTTCACCGTCGGGTCAGGCAGGGTTACGTCACTATGGCCAATGCCGATCCCGATCGCTGGCGGGTACTCGATGCCGCTCAACCCAAAAGCAAAACCGGCAAACTGATCGGGCAAGAGTTGGATAAACTCCTCTTGCAGAAGGGCATTCCTTGACAGTTCGATTGCCGAATAGCTATAATCCTCACGGTTAGAAAAACTTTCGGAAGGGGGCGATACTGATTGACTGACGTAAAGATAGAGGGAAACGAGTCACTGGAAAGCGCCATCAAGCGATTCAACAGAAAAGTGCAACAAGCGGGCATCCTCTCTGAATACCGAAGGCGCGAGCACTTCGAGAAGCCATCGATAGCGCGGAAGAGGAAGAGAGCCACCAAGAAACGCAAGAGCAGCAGAAGTTCGAAGGGCGCTTACTTCGGCAGATAATCATCGAGAGGAAAAGTGAAGTGACGCTGCAAGATAAGCTGACGGCCGATATGCAACAGGCCATGAAGTCGGGCGATAAGGTGCGGTTGTCAGTGTTGCGTATGGTCAAGGCGGCGATCAAGAACGCTGAGATCGAAAAGATGGTTGCCAGAGGCAGCATGGATGATGCTGGGGTGATAGATGTGCTATCGCGCCAGGCAAAGCAGCGCCGAGAGAGCGTCACTGAATTCAAGAAGGCCAATCGCCAGGAGATGGCGGCCAGCGAAGAAGCCGAATTGGCGATTATCATGGGATACCTTCCCCAGCAGATGTCTGCGGATGAAATAGTGACGATTGTCCGTCAGGTGATCGAAGAGACGGGTGCCCAGGGTCCGAGAGATAAGGGAAAGGTCATGTCCAAGCTTATGCCCCAACTCAAGGGCAAGGCTGATGGACAAGTGATCAATGAGATGGTGTCCCGGCTTTTGGGTGGCCCTTAATACCCCTTGGAATTGACTGCTTTCACTGGAAAGGAACAAGCTCTGTACTTGCTCCTTTCTGTTGTTTATATAGGAGACTTTTAAGCCGTGAAATTTGGAGTCATCGTCTTCCCCGGAACGTGGAGCGATATGGATTTCCATCATGTGTTGGGGAAAGTCATGGGACAAGAAGTTGACTACGTATGGCACAAGGATACTGATCTCTCCAGGTTCGATTGTGTGATCCTCCCCGGCGGCTTCTCCTACGGAGATTATCTGCGAGTAGGAGCCATTGCCCGTTTCTCGCCGGTAATCAGCGCGGTGGAACGCTTTGCCGCCAATGGCGGACTTGTCTTTGGCAGCTGCAATGGATTTCAGATACTCTGTGAGGCAGGGCTACTTCCTGGTGTCCTGCTGAGAAGCATCCATCTGCAATTCAGATGTCAATGGGCTCACCTGAGAGTGGAAAACACCTCTTCTCCCTTTGCTGCCGATTCCCAAAAGGGGCAGGTCCTGCGTGTTCCTATCTCCCACTACGATGGATGTTACTATGCCGATGAGGCGACCATCGCTCAGCTTGAAGCCAATGGTCAAGTGGTGTTGCGATACTCAACGTCATCCGGCGATATCACCGAAGCCTCCAACCCCAACGGCTCACTGCACAACATCGCCGGAATCACCAACAAAGAGGGAAATGTGCTGGGGATGATGCCCCACCCCGAACGGTGTTGCGAAGAGATCCTTGGTGGAGTGGACGGCCGCATCTTCTTCGATTCCATCCTTTCCACCCGGGCTTAACACTGCAAATCTTCCCCAAGGTGTCAGCGCCTAATACTGTCGTTCAGTAGTTATTGTTTTCATGCTGAATAGCATAGTATAATGGGCTGAGTCGCCAAGCAAGTATGAAGACAGTTTTTCGTTTTCCCTCGACTGAAAGGACGGCAGATACGACAGCAAAGATCATATCCGGGACCGAGATCGCCAGGGAGATTCGGGCCGAACTGAAGCAGCGAGTGATCAAGCTCAAGGAGTTGGGGACAACTCCGGGGCTGGTGATGATCCGCGTCGGGGATGACCCGGCTTCTGTTTCCTATGTCACCGGAAAAGAGCAGGCTGCCAAAGAGCTCGGGATATGGTCGGAAACGTATGTCCTTCCCGAGACGGCTTCCGAAGAGGACCTCCTAGCCAAAGTTCGTGAGATGAACAAAGCCAAGCACGTTGACGGTATCCTGGTTCAGACTCCCATCCCCAAGCACATCGATTCGGACAAGGTGCTCAACCTCATGGACCCGGCAAAAGACGTCGATGGGTTTCATCCTGTAAATGTGGGTAAGATGCTCATCGGCAATCCTGATTTTATGCCCTGTACCCCTCATGGTGTAGTAGAGCTGCTGATGCGCAGCGGCAATCCGCCCGAAGGGAAGCATGTAGTGATCTGCGGGCGGAGCAACCTGGTCGGCAAACCCCTTACAGCCATGCTGGTGCAGAAGAACAAGCGTGCCAATGCCACAGTCACGGTTGTCCATACCGGAACAAGGGACATGGCCAAATATACGCTTCAGGCGGATATTCTGGTGGCTGCCATGGGCTCTCCCGAGATCATCAAGGCGGACATGGTCAAGGAAGGCGCAGTAGTGATCGATGTGGGCGTCAACCGCATTGGGATGAAACCGAGCAAGAAAGAGCCCGGCAAAATGGTGGCCGATCTTAGAGGCGATGTGGATTTCGAGGCCGTTAAGGAAAAGGCAAGCGCCATAACCCCTGTTCCCGGCGGCGTTGGACCGATGACCATCACCATGCTCATGATGAATACGGTCGTAGCTGCCGAGCGGCGCGCAGCTCGCCCAAAATAAAAGCAAACATCAGGATAAGAAGTGTTCAGTTGAAAAACCCCGCCGCCAGCGGCGGGGTTTTTCAACTGAACACACGGGGATAGAGATATGGCTTACGATCCAACCCTGATGCAAGACTGGCAGATATCGCAAGCGGCCGAGGAGCACATGCTCACTCCGGAGCAGTGGGTTGAGCGATTGGGCCTTCAAAAAGAAGAAATGCTTCCCATGGGCCGACTGGGAAAGCTCGATTTCCTGAGAATCATCGATCGCCTGAAGAATAAGCCTGATGGGAAGTACATCGAGGTAACGGCCATCACGCCAACGCCCATGGGAGAAGGCAAGAGCACTGCTACCATCGGTCTAATCGAGGGCCTTGCCAAACGGGGCAAGCATTCCGGTGGCGCCGTCCGACAACCCTCCGGCGGTCCAACCATGAACGTCAAGGGGACTGCAGCAGGCGGTGGAAATGCATTACTCATCCCTATGACCGAGTTCTCTCTCGGCCTCACAGGAGACATCAATGAGATTATGAACGCTCATAATCTGGGGATGGTAGCGCTCACCGCCCGCATGCAACATGAGCGCAACTACACCGATGAGCAATTGCAGAGGCTTAGCGGCATGCGCCGCCTGGATATCGATCCCACCCGCGTGGAGATGGGCTGGGTGATCGATTTCTGCGCCCAAAATCTGCGCAATATTGTCACGGGTTTGGGTGGCCGCATGGACGGCTACACCATGGAGTCGAAGTTCGGAATCGCCGCCAGTTCCGAATGTATGGCCATCCTGGCCATTGCCAAAGACCTCGCCGATCTCAAGAAGCGCCTGAACGAAATCACTGTGGCGTTCGACAGAAGCGGAAATCCGGTAACCACAGGTGACCTGGAAGTTGGCAATGCGATGACGGCATGGATGCGCAATACCATCAACCCGACCCTGATGTCCACTGTGGAGTACCAGCCCTGCATGGTCCATGCCGGTCCGTTCGCCAATATCGCCATCGGCCAGTCATCCATCATCGCCGACCGTCTTGGACTCAAGCTGTGGGATTATCACGTCACCGAAAGCGGCTTTGCGGCGGATATCGGCTTTGAAAAATTCTGGAACGTCAAATGCCGCTTGAGCGGACTGAAGCCGCATGTATCCATTCTGACCACCACTATCCGGGCGCTTAAGATGCACGGTGGCGGGCCCAGGGTCATTCCCGGTGTCAAGCTGCCTGACGAGTACGCACATGAAAATCTGAAGCTGGTGGATAAGGGATGCGAGAACATGATCCACCATATCCAGACAATCCGTAAGTCCGGGATGAATCCGGTGGTCTGCATTAATGTTTTTCAGACCGATACCCCGGCCGAAATCGATCTGGTCCAGCGGATCGCCCGGGAGGCAGGCGCTCGCTGTGCCGCCTCCAGACACTGGCTGAGGGGCGGTGAGGGAGCTCTCGATCTGGCGGATGCGGTGATCGATGCCTGTAACGAAAAGGTCGATTTCAAATTCCTCTATCCATTAGAGATGAAGCTGCGGGATCGCGTCGATCTGATCGCCCGGGAAGTCTACGGCGCCGATGGCGTTTTCTGGAAGTCTCAGGCTGAGGCCAAAGCAAAGATGCTGGAAAGCGATCCCCGATATGCCGATTATGCCACCATGATGGTGAAGACCCATCTCAGCCTAACCCATGACCCGAACCTGAAAGGAGTCCCCAAAGGCTGGACACTGCCCATCCGTGATGTGTTGATCTATTCCGGCGCCAGATTCCTCTGCCCCATGGCCGGCACCATCAGCCTGATGCCCGGAACCGGCTCCAATCCGGCCTTCCGCAGAGTCGACGTTGATGTGCATACCGGGAAGGTCAGCGGTCTGTTTTAGACCTTCCGCATCCCACAAGTCACCCATACCGTTGGGAAGAGGGAAGCAATTATGGCTGATGAAATCGTCAAATGCCCCAACTGTGGATTCAATATCCCCATATCGGAGGTCCTGACACATCAGATTCGGGATCGTCTCAAATCCGAGCTTGAAAGCGGTGTCCGCAAAAGGGAAGCTTCTCTTCTGGAACGTGAGAAGCAGTTGAGCCAGGCCCAGAAAACGGTGGAGGAGCAGGTTGCCGCCAAACTCAAGACAGAGATCAGTAGGGTGCACATCCAGGAGGCTAGAAAGATTGAGGATCGAGTCAAGGTTGAACTTGATGACCTCAAGTGTCAGGTTGCCGAGAAAGAGAAACGGATCGCCGAACACCGCGAAGCTGAGCTTGAGCTGAGGAAAAAGGCCAGAGAGCTCGAAGAACGAAAACAGGCTTTTGAGCTGGAAATGACTCGAAAGATGGACACCGAAAGAGACCAGGTGAAACAGGAGGCTCTGAGCAAATTCACCGAGGAACATCGCCTGAAGGATGCGGAAAAAGAGAAGCTGATCCGTGATTTGAAGCAAGCCCTGGAAGATGCCCAGCGGAGAGCGGCCCAGGGTTCCATGCAAACACAGGGAGAAGTACAGGAACTGGACTTGGAGAACATCCTCAAAACTGCTTTCCCTTTTGACGATATCCAGCCCGTTCCCAAGGGAATCAGAGGCGCCGACGTGGTGCAAAACGTCTTCGATTCCCATCACAAACCGTGCGGGATCATTCTCTGGGAGGCAAAGCACACCAAACACTGGAGCGATGCCTGGTTGCAGAAATTGAAGGACGACCAGCGAGAGATCGGCGCCAATATTTCGGTCCTGGTCACCGAAGCAATGCCTAAAGAGGTGGAGGGTTTTAGTCTCATGGATGGCGTCTGGGTGACGCGATTCAATCTGTCCATCGGGTTGGCCACTGCCCTCAGGGCGAATCTGGTAGACCTCGCCTTTGCCCGGACCGCCGAGGTGGGCAAAAATGAGAAGATGGAAGCCCTTTATCAGTACCTCTCCGGACCGGAGTTCAGCCAGAAGATCCGGGCCATCGGGGAAACCTTTGACATGATGCAGCAGCAGCTGAGCAAAGAAAAACGGGCCATGGAGAAAATTTGGAAAGAGCGGGAGAAGCACATTCAAAGAATCGCCATCAATACCGCCCGAATGTACGGCGATATGCGCGGCATCATCGGGGCATCCCTGCCGGAGGTGGCCGTTCTGGAGCTCGGGCCAATTGAACCGAGGCGATTGGAATCCGGCCTTGAAGACGAACCGTAGGGGCGAAACATTTTTCGCCCCTACCCAAAACCCAACAATGAATCACGCCAGATTTGATTCAGACAAACACCATCGCCGTTCCACGCGTCTCAAAGACTACGACTATTCTCAGGCTGGGGTATATTTTATTACTATTTGCACCCAAAATCGGGATTGTCTATTTGGGGAGATTGTGAATGGAGAGATGCGGCTGAATGATACGGGCCACTTTGTCCAACAATGCTGGTTTGATATTCCACTCCATTTTCCGCACGCGGAATTGGACGCGTTCACGGTTATGCCCAACCATGTGCACGGGATCATTGTCATCACGCATTCCGTAGGAGCGAATAATTATTCGCCCCTACCGTTGCCGCATGGCACATCAAAAACGATCGGCTCCATTGTTCGTGGTTTCAAAATCGGCGTAACCAAATGGTTTCGGACAAACACGGGTATTTACACCGTCTGGCAACGCAACTACTTCGAACACGTGATTCGTGACGAGCCCGACCTTGCCAGAATCCGCCAATACGTCTCAGACAACCCGATGCGTTGGGCAGATGACGAGGAGAATCCCGCCAATATCACTGCAGGTCGTAAAGGATGACTTTAGAACGCCATTTCCTCAACTGGGATGCGCCGCTGACTCAAAAAGCGCGTTCATTTTTCCTTCCCTCCCAACCCAATGGCCCGGTAGATATGGGAAAAGACCTGATCATCGTGCCGACACGCCAGGCGGGACGTCGGCTGCGAGAAGCACTGGCGCACGGCTGCGCTGAGCACAACACAGTGCTGCTCCCCCCTCTTGTCGAGACCCCCGGTGATTTTCTGCGCAGAACCAAAGCACAACCAAACATTGCCAATAAGACAGAGGTATCGGCAATCTGGGCTCACCTCTTGATGAATGCCGACCTCAAGCATCTCTGCGGGCTCTTTCCGGCTCGGATACCCGAGCAGCGACTCTCCTGGGCGCTCCATACCGGCAGAATGATCCAGCGCCTTCGAGATGCGCTGGCAGACGGAGGCTATCGCATCGCAGATGTACACCGAGAATTCGATAGCGTGCTGGAGGAACCTCAACGATGGCAGGATTTGGCGGAACTGGAAACGGCCTATTTCGCGCGGCTCAGCCAAGTCGGGAAACGGGACCCCATCGAGCTCATGATCGAGCAAACATCCAAGCCAGAGCTACCGGCCAGAATCGAGCGCATCATCATCGCCGCCGTCCCCGATCCCACTCCCCTCTTGATCAGGGCCCTTGAAAATCTGGCGAAACGAATCTCCATTGTGATCCTGATTCATGCTCCCGAATCGCTGGCCGACTGGTTCGACCAATGGGGTCGGCCGATCCCGGAGAAGTGGCGCGATTCCCGAATCGTAATCCCGGACCCGCAAGCGAATATTATCCTGGCCGGATCGCCGCCATCCCAGAGCCAGAAAGCGCTTCACCTCATGGCCGCTGAGAAGGACCGTTTCGGTCCTGCCGATATCGCCATCGGCGTGCCTGATCCGAGCATCACTCCTCATCTCTGGGCCGAGTTGGAAGATAGAGGCTTGCTGCCATTCGATCCTGCCGGAAAGCCAGCCACGGAGCACCCGCTGTTCCACCTTCTCGATTCATTTCACACGCTGGCGACTGAAGGCAGCTACCAATCATTCAGCGCTTTCTTGCGGCACGCGGACGTTCTGGAAAGGATCGGCCTCTCGCCACACCTTTTGCTGGAAGAGTTGGATCGGTTTCAAAATGAGCACCTGCCGTCCGGGTGGAAAGACATCGCCGATCGCTTCTCTACTAAAACCTGTCCGCCGCAATTCGATAACTTGGAGAAGGCAGTAGCATTCACCCAAAGATTGATTGATGACTTTGAAAGGATCGGCCTCGATAGCGCCGTCCGGTCACTGCTGCAGATGGTCTATGAGATTCGAACCGTCGATCCTGCCAAGCCAGAAGACGGGGAATTTATCGAGGTGGCTAAACTCATTGACGCCACGCTGCGTGAATTTGAAAGCGAGACCGTCAGCATCCTCGGATTGGGGAAAAGGGAGACACTGGCGCTCCTCATCCAGAGACTGGGCGAACAGCGCTATTCCCTGATGCGTAAAGGGGCTGTGATCGACCTGGAGGGCTGGCTGGAGCTGCCCTGGAATGATGCCCCCTTCCTGATCGTCACCGGAATGAACGAGGAAATGGTCCCGGCAAGCCGTCTGGGCGATATCTTCCTGCCGGACTCTCTGCGAATTCAGCTCAATCTCCCCGACGATTCCATGCGTCTGGCAACCGATATCTATATCCTGCAAGAGCTCATCGAATCGCGAAAAGCCGCGGGCCGGGTCTCTCTTCTGGCCGGGAAAACCAGCAGTGCCGGAGATCCGTTGAAACCTTCCCGGCTGCTATTCTATTGTGATGATACCGAGTTGCCGCACCGCGCCGAACGTCTCTTCGGAGATGCTGAAGAGCGGCGTGATAACCACCCGCCGACAATCAGTTTTCGCCTCATGGTAGGGGCAGGTTCTAAACCTGCCCCTACGAAGATGTCCGTTACCCAGTTCAAGGATTACATGGCATGTCCCTTCCGCTTTTACATGAAACACATCCTCGGCATGGAGGCGCTGGATGATCAGAAAACAGAGCTGGACGCCATGGATTTCGGCTCGCTTGTACACCACGCCCTGAAGCAAATGGCCCAAAACCAGCGCATGCGCCGCTGCGAAAATGCTTCCGAGCTGGCTGGTTTTCTATCCACCGAAGCGGAGAAGTGGGCCGAAGAACGCTTCGGTAAATCGCCGCCACTCCAAATCGAAATTCAACTTCTGGCCGCCATCCAGCGCCTTTCGGCGGCGGCGCGTGTGCAGGCAGAACTGGTTGGCGAAGGTTGGGAAATCCATAAATCTGAGTGGCGCGTCGAGACCTCGCTGAAGGGAATGCAAGTCAGTGGCCGAATCGACCGAGTCGATCGCCATCGACAAACAGGCCGAATTCGGATTCTCGACTATAAGACCTCAGAGAAGGCCACTAAGCCAGAAGCTGTGCATCTCCTTTCGGCATCAAAGGATGCGCGGGACTACGCCCGGGTATTCATTGCCGAAAAGGAAAAGCGCTGGGGGGATCTGCAATTGCCACTCTATCGGCTGATGCTTCTGGGTGATTTCGCCGGGCCAATCGAGTTCGGATATTTCAATCTGCCCAAGGCGATCACGGAAACCGGCCTGACGATCTGGGAAGATTTCAATGACAAGCTGATGAAGTCCTCCAAAGGCTGCGCCGAAGGCGTGATCGAAGATATTCAAAACGGCCGCTTCTGGCCTCCAGCGGCCAAAGTCCAGTACGATGATTTTGCGGCTCTGTTCCCGGCGGCGATCGAGGATTGCGTCGAATTGTAAGGGCGAATGATTATTCGCCCCTACGGAAGAATTATGGCTAACATCAAACACCAGGCAATAGCGGCCTCGGCCGGATCGGGCAAGACCTTCCATCTTGCCCACCGATACATCCGGCTGCTGGCCGGCGGCGTCAAACCGGACCGGATCATCGCCCTCACTTTCTCTCGAAAGGCTGCGGGCGAGATTTTCGACTCTCTGGTGAAGTACCTGAGTCAGGCCGCTTCATCGTCCCAGCAGGCCGCCGTGACAGGGAACCTGATCGGCCATCCGCAAATGGACCAGCTCGACTTCCTGAGATTGCTCCGGGATTTGCTGCACAGTCTCCATCGGCTTCACATCGGCACACTCGATAGCTTCACCGTCGGCGTGATCCGGGCCTTCCCCATGGAACTGGGAATCCCCAGCGATTTTCAGCTGATGGATAATGAAGGCGCCTCTGCCAAAGCGGCGCGGCAGGAGATTCTAGGGCAAATCTTCAACCAGCGATACCTAGACCGCTCCGCCCAGCAACAGTTTCTGGAGGCTTTCAAGCTGGCAACCTTCGGACAGGAAGAAAAGGGGCTGGAACGAAACCTCGACGCCTTCATCTCCCAGTATCGCGGCTGCTATCAACTTTTGCCTGATGAATCCTCTTGGGGAAGTCCGGAAATGATCTGGCCAATAGCATCTCCCTGGCTTCAGAAGATCAAAGGCCTCGATGCCATCGCCGAGGAATTACTATCACTCCTGGGCAGAGATGATCTCTCCGAAAGCGTGATGAATCGCTGGACTACCTTCATCGACGCCGTCCGCAAATTCGACAACCGCTCGCCATGGTCGAGGGACATCGAATATCTCTTTGAGAAGCTGATCGAAGACATCGACGACCTTCGTTGTGGGAAAGCCACGGTTCGGATCGGCGGCAGAAAGGGTTATGATCTTTCGCCACGGCAAAGCGGGCTGGCATTATCCCTGCTAACTCACGTAATGCAGACGGAACTGCACACGGCCCTGCAGCGAACCCGCGGCATCTATCGCGTCCTGAACCAATATGAGCAATTCTATGACAGCAGGATGCGGCATCAGGGCAAGCTCACCTTCGATGACGTCCAGCACCTGTTGACGCCAGCCAACGAACACAGCGGTGGGGCGCTCTTGAGCCGAATGGCCGGTCAGGAATCGCGACTCTACATCGATTACCGCCTCGACTGCAGGCTGGATCACTGGCTGCTGGATGAATTCCAGGATACCAGCGATCTGCAATGGGCAGCGCTCTCCAACCTGGCCGACGAAATCCTGCAGGACACAAGCGGCGAGCGCAGCTTTTTCTACGTCGGCGATGTGAAGCAGGCCATCTACGGCTGGCGCGGGGGGAACGCCCGGCTTTTCGGCCGAATTCTGGAGCAGTATGAGGGGCTGATCGAGCAGCGCCCGATGAACACCTCTTTCCGGTCCTCTCAGCCGATCATCGATACGGTTAACCGCGTATTCTCGAGCCTGCCAACCGAATTGCCTTCGAGAACAATCCGGGAGTGGCAGCACATCTGGCAGACTCATCAATGCCAGAAGGGAAAAGTCCCCGAACACGGTTATGCGGCACTTCTGGAGCCGGATTCTTGCAACGGCGAGATCAAACCCACCCAAGAGGATCGATTCCAGATCGTGGCCCATCTGCTGAAAGAGATCGAACCGGGCAGCCGGGGCCTTTCCGTGGGAATTCTGGTGCGCAAAAACGACACCGGCAAGGAGCTTGTCGATTTTCTTCGAACCGAGTGCGCCGAGATGAACATCGTCCACGAGGGAAGGGGAACCATTGCCGATAACCCTGTCGTCGCAGTGCTGCTCTCTCTGGTGAAGTTCGCGGCCCATCCCGGAGATACCCTCGCTTGGCATCACCTTCAAATGAGTCCGTTACGCCAGCACCTGGAGAAGAAAGGGCTGGACCGCAAGACGCTGCCTCTGGTTTTGCTGCGAGAGATACAATCGAGCGGGTTCGCCTCGTTCTTGCGCCACTGGGGTGCTTTCCTAGACACAATTCACCCTCTCGATGACTTCGGGAGAAAGCGGCTCAAAGACTTGATCGATGCCGCCGGGCAGTTCGATTCCAGTGGCAGCAGGGATTGCAATGAGCTTCTGCGATTTATCGAGAGCTATGACATTCACGAACTCGCCGCCGAGAATGCAGTGCGCGTCATGACAATCCATCAATCCAAGGGCCTGGGATTCGATGTAGTCATCCTGCCGGATTTGCAGGGGCAGGCAATAACCGAAAGCCGGGATATCGACCTGGCCATCGCCCGCGACCCTGAAACCAGCCAGCCCCTCTGGGCGCTGAAGATGCCTCGCCGTATCATCGCCCGGAGCGATCCGGTCCTGGCGGAGCAGGTGCAAATCGCCGATGAAACCGCCTGCTTCGACGCGCTGTGCGTCCAGTATGTGGCCCTGACCCGCGCCAAAAACGCGCTCTATATGATCACCTCTTTCCCCGGCAAGACGTCGACCGTAATCAATCCGGCGGCCTTCCTTAAAACACAACTGGGAGGGGGCGAAGCATTTGGCAAGCCAAATGCTTCGCCCCCCATAGTCTGCCTCTATGAAACCGGCGAGCGCGACTGGTATACACAGATTCCGAGTCTAGAGCAAGCTCCTCAACCGACCGAGTTGCCGCAACTCTCAAAGGATTTTACCAGACAGGCCTCCCAGCGAAGGCATCTGATCCAGATATCGCCCTCGGCGCTGGCCGAGAACAAGCAGAATGCCGGAATGCTCTTTGACCGAGCTTATCGGGAAAGTCTGGATTTCGGCACGGCGATGCATGAACTCCTGGCAAAGGTCGGATGGATCGAGGAGACGGATATCGAGGAGTTAATTGCCAACTGGTCTTTGAAGTCATCGGCCGAAGCAGAGTTCAAGCGACGGGTCATCGAAAAGTTCCGGTGGGCTCTATCGATCGATGAGGTTCGCCAAGCCCTTGCCCACCCCGAAGCAAACACAGCATTATGGCGGGAGAAGGGCTTCGAGATCGTCCTGGACGACAAATGGGTGACAGGCACCTTCGACCGGGTTGTCATCGTGACGGATCAGTCAGGCAAGCCTCAAAGGGCCACGCTCATCGACTTCAAGAGCGATGAGATTTCAAATGATGACAAACTAGCCGAAAGCATCCAACGATATCGCCCGCAGCTTTCATTGTACGCTCAGTCGCTCTCCCGGATGCTTGGGTTCGATCCTTCTGCCATCGCTATCCGTCTGGTGTTCACAGGAGCAGGAAGAGTGATTGACCTTCCTCCCCTCCATCAAAGAGGATAGGACCCATCAATCATAACCCCAACTTTCCGGCAACCCCTTGCATCGCCAGAAGACCAATGCCCATGAACTCCTCAAGCACCAACCCAATCTGACTGCAAGCCGCTACCTGCTCCCGATTCATACCCTCTTCTTATATTTCCTGGGGCTGGTGGCAGGTTTATCCTGACCGCGATAATCCGGAGCGCCGATAGGAATAATATTGCTGATCTTGGTATCCTCCAAACGCGACTTCAGTCGGACATCAAGGCTCTCCATAGCCGGATAGGTAGCCGTGATCAAAGTGGCCAACTTGGCATTATAACGGTAGTTGATGATTTGGTATAGCTTCTCTCTGGCCCAGGCCGTGGCTGTCTCCATTCCGAAATCGTCCAGAATCAGGAGCGGCCCCCCTTTGATCGCCTCAAGGCTCAGCTCATTTTCCCGCTTGCCGTCGGAA
Source organism: Dehalococcoidia bacterium (assembly GCA_028711995.1). Lineage (NCBI taxonomy): Bacteria > Bacillati > Chloroflexota > Dehalococcoidia > Dehalococcoidia bacterium. The sequence goes on from JAQTRE010000027.1 coordinate 16,348, forward strand.
CGAAAAGTGGGACGCAGACGATCAATCAACTCCGGGACACTGGCAAAATACACAGGGCGTCTGCATTCAATCTGACGATTGGCCACCGCCGCCGCCAGATGGGTCTTACCGGAACCTGCTGGCCCTATCAGAACCAGCCAGTCTTCCGGCGATTCGCTAAAACGGCGAGAAGCTTCCAGAGCCACCCTGAGGCTTTCTCGCTGTTCCTTATCGGCATTCATCCCCTCAATATCGAAATTGTTGAAGCGCATCAAACGCATCACCGATTCCCTTAACCCACCGATTTGAGTGAAAAGCGGAGGTCCCTGTATCCGCAGCTTCAACTCACGCGATAAACCCGGACTGCGAAGGCGAGTCTGCAAGCGTTCATCCAGATTATCCAGAGTGATCGCCGTAACCACCGTTGGAAGCTGGGCATTGAAGCGGTGGTTCAGCACCTGAAAAAGTTTCTCCTCCGCCCAAGGGGTGCTACTGTGCGTTCCCAGGTCATCCAGAACAAGCAGGGGAGCGTTTTTCACCCGTTCAAACAGGGAATCATAGTTTACATCGCTGTTGGGGCTGAAAGTAGCCCGAAGGTGATCGAGGAAATCGGGGACAATGGTCCAGAACGTCGGCGACCCCCTCTTGAGGCAATGATTGGCAATAGCAGCCGCGGTATGAGTTTTTCCGCAGCCGCTGGGACCAGTGAGCACCAACCATCCTTCCGGCTTATCCGCAAAGGCCCTGGCTTCCTTGTAACAGGATTCAAACTGCTGCTGTTTTTCCGGATCGCTATCCAGGCCGGTTGATTTCAGATTGGCAAAGGAAAGCCGAACTAAAGGCCCTAAATTGCTATAGCGTTCGAGCCTGTCCACTCGCTCGCCAGCCAGTTTCCTTAGCGTACACCGGCAGTCAAACGACTTCCCGAAATCAGGGGAATCCACCGGAACATCCAGAACTACCCAGCCGCGCCCCTTGCAAATGGGACACTTCTCAGGTTCCGCAGGTTCACTTTCGGGTGAGATGCCCGTACTTTCGGAGGTATTCTTTTGGGGCAATGTCCTCTTTAGAATTCTCCCTAGCTCTTCCATAATCCTTTCCCTCGGAGTCCCACCGATCCAGGATTCTGCTGATGTAGCGCCAACTGCGCTTGTTAAGCACCACCGACTCTTTGAAGGCATCCTCGATCCACGAGGCAGGGTAGCGATCTTCTGCCTCCTTGAGTTCATCGGCAATCAAGGGAGTCAGAAGCCCTATGTGTTGTTCGTAAAGGGAGAAGATATTGGGCTTTTCCTCGGTGGATGCCGGCTCTATCCTGACCAGCCCGCCCAATTGAATATCCCCACTCTCTATCTGCACCATGGCCCTGCGGCTCTGTTCATCATTCACAAAATACAATTGCTCAAGGGTGCCCTCTCTATCGATTCCTAAATAGAGCAGTGTTTTCCGACTCACCGCCATTTCCAGGCCGCGCTTTAGCTCTTCCTCTGCCGAGCCATTGCCCTTCAGGCTCATCATCAGCGCCCGGTCCCCCCGAAGCTCGCTACAGGTGATGAACTTGGGATAGCCCTTTTTGGCATAGAGCGCCCAGAAGATATGAAGCGTCACCTTCAACTCGGCCATGTCCCGGATATCGGGCAGAACGGAGCTGAAGAACGGGTTGGGGATCGGAGTGAAACCCGTTCTGGGCGAGAACCCCTCAAAGCGCTTCGCATCATTCATAGCAAAGATGGCTTCTCCGCAACCACTTCCGCATTCTCGAACTTGGTAATACGTTCGTTGAAATGGAGCTTGACCACTCCGGTTGGGCCATTGCGGTGTTTGGCAATAATGACATCGGCTTCGCCTTTGGGATAAGGCCTGTCCGGATTGAGCCGCGCCCATTCCTCTTCCGTATGGTAAACATCCTCCCGATAGATAAAGAGCACCACATCCGCGTCCTGCTCAATCGAACCGCTCTCCCTCAGATCGGAAAGCATCGGGGTGTGAGGAGTACGCGTTTCCACGGCGCGGCTGAGCTGCGATACGGCCAGCACCGGCACATTGATATCGCGGGCCAGCTCTTTGACCGATTGCGAGATATAGGTCATTTCCTGAACACGGTTATCCGTACGCCTGCCGGAACGCATCAATTGAATATAGTCGATGATGATCAAATCGATCCCGGCCTCGTTTTTCAGACGGCGGGCTTTGCTTCTCATATCCGAGTCCCTCAGGAAAGCCGAGTCATCAATATAAATTGGAGCCTCAGCGATTGTTTCCAGAGAGCGCATCACCCTATCGCGTTGCAGTTCAGTCAGCTGGTCCGTGCGAAGTAACTGGTTGCTGATTCCAGATTCGGCGGAGATGAAACGATAGGCCAGCTCCAGCTTGGACATCTCCAGGCTGAATATAGCCACTCTGGCTTTCTGATTAATGGCAGCATTTCGGGCGATGTTGATCGCCAGGCTCGTTTTGCCCATACTAGGTCGCGCTGCCAGGATAATCATATCGGAACGATGCAGACCCGTCAGTTTTTTATCCAGCAGGGTAAAGCTAGTATTGATGTGCGGAAGAAAGCCCTCTTCATCGGCATGTGCGGCAAAGCTAGTCTCTTCAAAATAGCTATCCAGTATGGTCCGAATATGGACAAACTCGCGGGACTTTCTCCCGTGCCGAAGCTGGAACAACAGGTTATCGGCTCTTTCGAGGGCGAGATCGATTTCCGGAGGCGCTTCGTAGCCGATATCAGCAATCTGCCCCGCCGCCGCAATCAGACTGCGCATCACAGAAAGGCGCTGTACGATCTTGCCGTAGTGCTCAACGTGAACCGCGGTGGGCACGTTTTGAACCAGGTTGCTCAGATATGCCGGACCGCCAACCGCATCGAGCTTGTCGCGCCGTCCCAATTCGTGGGCCACCGTGATCTGATTGATGGCGTCGTTGCGCTCATAGAGAGCACTGCAGGCGGCATAAACCCACTGGTTCTTGTCACGGTAAAAATTCTCCGGCTTCAACAGATCAGCCACCTTGAGAATCGCCGTATCATCGATGAGCAGCGAACCCAGGACAGCTTCCTCGGCATCTAAATCATGGGGTGGAATTCTATCATCGTTCATGTCCGGTCCATTGAATTGCTAATGAGGAGGTAGCGTGACCAAGATCGGTCACGCTACCCTGATGATCCCTGTGATTTTGGTTAAAGCTTGCGGCAAATAAGGGCTACTTTTCTTCGGGAACCGCCTCTTCAGGAGTCCCTTCCTCACCTTCAGTAGCCGCTTCGATGATGACCTTGACGGTGGCAATCGCACCTTTGGCCACTTCAATCTTAACGTCATGGGTGCCGAGTTTGCGAATCGGCTCTTCTAGATGAATCATGGTCTTTTCAACCACATGCCCCAGCCGCTTAAGCTCTTGGACGATAGCGATACTGGAAACCGACCCGTACATGTTACCCTTGCTTCCAACCCTCTTGGCAAACGTCAGAGTGACGTTCTGCAGGACTTGAGCCTCGCCCTGCGCTTCCTGCATCTGCTGTTCGCGCAACTTGGCCGCAGCCCGCTTCCTGGTCTCGACACGCTTGAGCGCATCGGCTGTGGCTACCTCTGCAAAACCTTTGGGAAAGAGATAGTTTCTGGCATGGCCATCAGCCACGGTCTTAACATCGCCGATCTTGGCCACATTGGGAACATCCTGAAGGAAAACTACTTTCATATCCATCCACCTTTGCTCATTCGAACTCTTACTCGAAAAACTGTTAACAACATTGCTATTCTACCCTACCCCTGCCAAAACGGAAAGGGGTAGGAACAAAAGAGGTGAAGGACGCCTCCTTCCGGGGGTTTGGGGGTGGCCCCCAAATTCAACAATTCCCCCAACGATTGGGGGCCACGGGGTTTAGTTTGAGTTCCTTGAACAAATCCCAAACATCCCCCAGACATCGAATGCTTCACCCCTATCCAACCCCGTATCTGTCATGAAATACGATGTCCGACAACCCTTTCCGTGAAGGGCCCGTCGGTTTTCCCTCCGGGTATCCCAAGGGCAACAGGGCAACCACCTGAGCAGTCGACGGCACTTCCATCACCTGAGCCACCTTTTGGGCATCAAAAAGCCCGACGATCACCGTTCCCAACCCCAGGGAGTGGGCTGCCAGCGCCATATTCTGAGTGGCCAGCGCCGTATCGAACATAAACCAATCGCCCTTGTCTGTAGTTACATCTCCGTGATAGTAACCGGCCTTCTTCAGCTCGCCGCAGATCACGATGGTAACCGGGGCATTCCGAATGGCTTTGCTCGCAGGGTTGGCTGAATGAACGGCCTCTGATATCAAGTCCTTAACCCGGTCATCCCGCACCACGATGAATCTCCAGCACTGGGTATTGGCCCATGATGGCGCCCAGCGTCCCGCTTCCAGAACCGTGTTGATCAGTTCATCGCTGACCGGATCGGACTTAAACCGCCGTACGCTTCTTCTCTCGAGGATCGCCTGCATCAGTTCCATATCTACCCCCGATCTCTAGATATTGAACAGAATGGTCATCACATCTCCATCTTTTACCACGTAGGTTTTTCCTTCCAGCCGAATCAATCCCTTCTGACGCGCCGGGGCAAGCCCTCCCATTTTCACCAGATCGTCCTGGCCGATGACCTCCGCCCGGATGAACCCCCTCTCCAGATCGGTATGAATCTTTCCCGCCGCTTTCTGGGCAACTGTCCCTTCACGGATGGTCCAAGCCTTAACCTCATCCTCCCCCACGGTGAAGAAGGAGATGAATCCGAGGAGCTTATAGGAAAGAGCGACTACCCGCGCCAATCCCGCTTCACCGATGCCCATATCCTGGCGGAATACTTGCGCTTCAGCATCGTCCATCTGGGCCAGTTCCATCTCCAACTTGCCGCAAAGAGCAGCCACATCACACGTCTCGTTCTTTAACCGACCGCGGAAATCGGCTTCAAGAGCCTCAGCCCTGTCAAGCTGACTCTCACCAATATTCAAGAGCAACAGCACTGGCTTGGCGGTGAGAAAACGGTAGTTGGCCAGCGCCCGGTCTTCCGGTTCCGTTAACCCTTGCTGGCGAATCGGCGTTCCCTTTTCCAATGCCGATTTCACCCGCTCCAGCAGCGCCATCTCCTTCTGCGCCACATCTCGATCATGGGCCTTGGCCGATTTGAGGGAATCCTTGATTCTCTCCATCTTGCGCTCGATGATGGCCATATCGGAAAAGGCCAGCTCCATCTCCATAGACTCGATATCTCGCTGCGGATCAATGGTCTCGTTCACATGGGGAACGCCCGCATCTTCGAAAACGCGCACCACATGGATCAATGCATCCGCCCGGCTGATATGCGTCAGGAATTCGCCGCTGATCCCTTCCCCCTTGCCGAATCCTTTAGGAGGCGCGCCGATATCCACATACCGGACTTCCGCGGGCGTGGTCTTCTGCGGTTTGAAAAGCCTGCTGAGGCCTTCCAGCCGCTCGTCCGGCACCTTGACCATGCCCAAATTGGGCGCAATCATCCCGGTGGTATAGGAAGAAGTCTCCGCCCTGCCACGGGTAAGCGCGTTAAAGATCGTTGTTTTCCCACTCTTGGGGAGCCCGATAATACCCAGTTCCATAATCCCGCTTCCTGTCAGACCCCTCAACCTGGGGAACTTCTATAGGGAGTACTCTGACACAGCCGAGTTCCGACCGCTGACCTTGAGACTCGAACTGTGATACAATTCAACTGACCTGTCAGAGATCAGATTCCCGACTTTTATGTATTATACCCTAATCATCGCCCAATGGGAGAGTAAAATTGCCCCACATTCTCTATGGTGAAGATGACTTCTCGATCAAAGCGTCTCTGGCCAGAATCAAAGCGGATTCCGGAGGCTCGGAGCTGGGAGAATCCAACACCACAGTGTTCGATGGCAGCAAGGTCCACTTGGCCCAGCTTCTGGCCGCCTGCAACACGATCTCCTTTCTGGCTCCGAAACGATTGATCATAGTCGAAGGATTGCTGAGTCGCCTCGAACAAGGTGCCAAGCGCCGCGGCGGGAAACCCTCAGCGCCCGAATCAAAGGATTGGCTGACATTGGCCGAGCACGTGCCCACCATGCCGGAAAGCACCGTGCTGGTACTGATCGATGGAGAACTGAACAAAACCAATCCTCTTCTGAAAAAGCTGGCTCCGGTTGCCACCATCAAGGAGTACCGATCCCCCAAAGGCGCGGAGCTGCAGGATTGGGCTCGCTCCCGTGTGGCCGATAACGGCGGCAAGATTTCACCGCAGGCTTTGCGCCTGATGACCGATCTGATCGGCAGTAACCTCTGGATCCTTTCCAGCGAGATCGATAAGCTTTGCCTCTATGCCGGCAAGCGCTCCATTGAATTGGCCGATATCACCGCGCTGGTGAGTTATATCAAGGAATCCAATGTCTTCACCATGGTGGACGCCATCGTTCAGCGGAGATTGGGAATCGCCTCCCGGATGATGCACCAGCTTCTGGATGAAGGGGCCGCCCCTCCCTATCTTCTCTACATGATTACCCGACAGTTTCGCCTCCTCGTCCAAGCCAAAAGACTCCTGGCCCAAAATGTGCCTTCCAGCGCGATCGGCAGCAAAATGGGGCTGACATCCGCGTTTGTTCTGGAAAAGACGCTAGATCAGGCCAGAGAATATTCGATCGATCGCCTGGAGAAGACCTATCGCAGGCTCCTGGATACCGACCTTTCGATCAAAAAGGGGGTACTGGAAGGAGAACTGGCCCTCGATCTCCTGGTCACTGACCTGTGTTGATGCAAACCGGCTCAGATATCTCCCTTCTCACAATCGCACTCCACACTCTACTACCCGGCAGGCCATAGCACTGACAGAATGGCAATCGCCACAAACAGAGCGATCAAAGCTTTGATCCCAATTCGCCCCCTCATCCTCTTCATCCCCGGAATGGATTTCATCACCCCTGACCTTGGTCAGCTACAAACCTGGCGAATCCATGATATAATAACCCCGTTTAGCACAAACCCTCTTGCCTGTGCGAAAAAGGGGAAGACCTCTCACGAACCGCAGCGTCATCTAGCCTGATCCGGCATATCAGAATAAATGGATAAACACCATGAAGCGATTCTTTCTCATGTCCATGGCAATACTCATATCGATGGCACTCATGGTCAGCGCCTGCAGTTCGGGATCCGATAGCGGAACCCTCAAAACTCAAAATGCTGCACTGACCGCCGAGAATGCTGCGCAAAAGGTCGACCTGGAATCGGCAAAAACCAACCTTGACTCCCTCGAAGCCGAGTATGATTCCTTGAAGACAGGTTATGAAGAGGTCGAGGCCAAGCGCGATTCTTTGCAGTCAGAGTATGAAGCTATCAAGGTCCAGCAAGATTTCTTGCAGCCAAAGTATGATAAGGCGATCCGTGATCTTGCTACACTTGAGGCAGATTACCAGAGTCTTTTGAAGAGAGCTGAACAGTCGTCTCTCCGTAATCCCACCTGGCAAGAACTACGGACCTTCATATCGGCAGATGAGACGGATACGTATCCGTACAGCGCCGATCAGTTCGATTGCTCCGGTTTTGCCATCACTCTCAGGGACAATGCCTCGAATTATGGTTTCCGATCGGCCTATGTGGAACTTGGATTTGCAAGCGAGTCTACCGGACACGCACTGGACGCTTTTCAGACGACAGATAAAGGGCTGGTCTATGTAGATAACACGGAGAGGGATCAGATCGCCTATGTGGAAAAAGACAAGATATACGGCGTGATCATACTCGCGGGCGTCAAAGAAACGTTTATCGACTGCAATATGAAACCCGACGAGTTTTGGAAACCGCTGACCAATGCTCGATACACCGGCAACCTCTTCGGATACGGTTACTATCAGAACTACTCCCAGCGCAGCCAGTTCTACCGGGACAGCGTAGACGCCTACAATCATGACGTAGAGGCCTATAATGCCGTGATCAAACAAGGAACGGGTTATTCAGAAATCCTGAGCTGGGGAAACAGGCTCAAAGACTGGTTTCCCAACCTCGATGCGCTCTGGAAAGACCTCGGATCCAGCTACGTGAAACCGATGGGTGCCGTTTCCACCATCGAAACCTACTGGAATTGAGGGCTCTCTGATGAGTGTTCCTGCCGAACGGGTGAATAACAATGGCCTATGAAATTGCCCTGAACAAGGCACTGGATGACTTTGCCAAACTCAGCCCGTATGTGGCGGCTGCCAAAAGCGGCACCGACTTTGATGGGAAGAACTTCCGGATCAGGTTCTTTAATCGCGCTTTTCTTTTAAGTCACCCCGAGGGCAATATTCAAGAGGCGGCAAATCCGGCTCCCTTTCCTCAATGGCTTCGGCTGGTGATGCTGCATTACCTGATACACTCCGATGGTACTGCTGTGGCTGACGAGTGGATCACGTATCGTCAATTGCCGGGAGCTCTTTTCTTTGAACGCCGATTCTTCACCATGGCCATAAATCCATTGACCAAAAGCTTTGGGGAGGATATTGAAGGTTTCAGACTCGGTGCGCTGGCACTGGGAGGGGAAGTAATAACGCGCACTGGCGATGCAGGCTTCCGGTTCCTGGCTCTGCCCAGAATCCCTATCGCTTGTATTTTATATCTCGGTGACGAGGAAGTTCAATCCTCGGTTGCCATTTTCTTCGATGCGGCAGCTTCTGCCTACTTACCCACAGAGGATTTATCACTCCTGGGCTCCTACCTGAATACCCTGCAACGATACAAAACCCCGAAGTAGACATTTTCGGGGTGGCCTCTGGCAAAGATCTCCCATATCCCACACTCTGCACTTGTCTGGTCAATGCAGTCGGCAAACCATGTTGGCCCTCGCTTTTCAAAGGCCCAATCCAGAAAGTGAAAGGCTCTTACTGTTCTACAGGATATCCCCATACAACTTTGGGAGGACACCAGCACCACAAATTACATGCTCTCCCGCTTGAGGAATATCAGCCAAGACCCTAATCTGAGTGGTATAGAAAAACGTGGATAGGAGGCTGCGCAATGGCAAGAGAAACTCTGACCAAAGATAATCCATCGCTGAACGAATCATTGGTCCAAGATCGGCCAGCAGAACAGTGTATTCATCATTGGGTGATAGACCCACCCAGCGGCCCAACAAGTAAAGGATTATGCAAACGATGTGGTGAGGAAAAGGATTTCCCCAACCTTCTTCCCTCAGATAAAGAATGGAATTAATCGCGTTATCCGCCGTCTGGGTGCAGGACTGAAGCGAATATAGCTGCGCGGACCATCGGTTCAAAAAAGGCTATTCGTCTTCCTCATCTTCCGCGCTCGGGTTTTGCTCCCAGATAGGCTGGGTAAAGTGGTCAATGTATTTGGCCATGACCTCACGCGATAGCGTCCTCATCACTTCGCCCATCTGCTTGGCCTCTTGAGCAATATCCGAAAGGTCCATCTCTATTCCCAGTAGTTTGGTAAGCACGCCAAGTACGGCATATGAGGCTATCGGATTAGGCAACTCGGACGCATATTTGGCGGTCTCCCCCAGAAGGCAAACAGCCCCCAAACCTCTTTCCCTGGCTACCCCAAGCAACAATCCATTGAGTCCACGGATCTGAAAATCGCCGGTCAGTGTGATATCGTAGTCTCTCAGATCTTTCACCAGCCGGGAGCTGGTTGCTGCAGCCCATACCTGTGACTTTTCCACGCTGTGGTTGACGAGCGCGGCGGCACAGGTGTAAATCCTCTTTACCTTGAGCTTCTGAGCGGCATCAATAATGGCATGGGCCATCTCATATTGATTCCGATCCGGCTGAGCGTCCCCAATGAATATGACCAGGTCGCTTTTGCCCTTGGGCGTCCGGGCAAAATAGAATTTGCTCTCCGGGAATACCGGGACCTGAACCACATTGTTATGTACCAGAATGCCCAGCGGACTGTAAAAATCCAGTGGATCAATATCAGCAAATTCTTCGGCCGCCAGCTTGTCTCGGAGGTAGATCGCCACCTCCAGAGCAACATTGCTGACCCCCGGCCAAGCGGCCAGCAGCACCGGCTTTTTGAGTTTGGGGTAGTATTGCAGGTTCAGACAATCCATGCGAATCTCCATTCCATGCAAAGGAAGTCGTGATCAAATGCGGCTCAATCTTCTGTTACCCACTTGGGGATCAGGTGGGTTAGCCGACACTCGTCAGCGCTTCCCAAGTTTGGCACAAGCACTCCCGAATACTCAGGAGGGGCAACATTGGTAGCGCATAGGGGATTCGAACCCCTGATCTTCGCCTTGAGAGGGCGATGTCCTAGGCCGCTAGACGAATGCGCCAAAGATGGCTGGGGAACCAGGATTCGAACCTGGGCTAACGGATCCAGAGTCCGCTGTCCTACCGCTAGACGATTCCCCATCCCAACACGCCCTTGATTATAACTGAGTTGTGATAGCCTGACAAGTGATCATCACCGGTATCTCTCCAAGGCAGAACATGCTAAAATCATCTCCAGAGACCGGAACTCAGCAGAGATATCCCTCGAGGCTTTTTCAGCATTAGAAAAGAAAGGAAGGTAGTGCATGGCAATCATAAAGAAGGTTAAATCCAAGGAAACATTCATGGGCAAGTTGAGCCACGGTGCTGATTTACTGGAAGAGCTTACCGAGGTCTGCAAGAAGGAGAACATCAAGCTGGGACGCGTCGAGGCGCTTGGCGCAGTCCAGAAGGGTCGCGTAGGGTACTATGACCAGAAGACGCATCAGTATTCATTTCTGAATCTGGATCAGCCGATGGAGATCACCAATCTAGTGGGTAATATCTCCCTCAAGGACGGCAGCCCTTTTGTCCATGCCCACATCACCTTTTCTGATAAAGACGGCAAGGCGTGTGGCGGACATCTGGCGCAGGGCACCATTGTATTCGCCGGTGAATTTGTGTTGGAAGCCTTTGATGGGCCGTCACTGGAGAGAGGCCCGGATGCGGTGACCGGCCTCGCTTTGTGGAAAATATAAAGGCGCCGGGGGTTTTCTTATGGCAACACGCCCGTGAATTGAGGCGTGTTGCCACCTCAGCCAGAGGCACGGTAATTCCGTTAATAACGAAAGGCTTGTCCTTGAAGAACACTAATCGCACCGGGTTTGGGTGTCTGTGAAGGACTCGGCAGATGAGTATGCCTAGCGGATCGATGATGTCAGCATGAGCACTTCCAGGTTATGGCTGCTTGGCACTGCGTTAATCGGCATCTTGCTCCAGATCTATTATTATAGCCAGCTGCCGGATAGGGTAGCCACTCATTTCGGCGCTGGCGGACTTCCTAATGATTGGATGTCCAAAGGCGCCAATATGGCAATGGCTATCGGGCTGATCCTTTTCCTTTCATTGATATTCGGCCTCCTGCCGTTACTGATCAAAAAAGTGCCGCCCCGATTTGTGAACCTGCCAAAAAGGGAATACTGGCTATCACCCGAAAACAGGGAGAATACGTTGACCCGATTGGCTAGTTCGATGAGTGTCCTGGGTGTGGCGACCAACGTGTTTATCCTTTATGTTCTTCATCTGGCCTATAGGACCAATCAGTCCCACCCCGTCAAGCTAAACGAAGGGATGTTTTGGCCCGCACTGGGGAGTTTCATGACGTTTGCAGCTGTCTGGTCCGTCTTGCTCGTCATCCGATTCAATTCGCCTCCGATGGCAGCAGATGAAAAAACTCTGCCCCATTGAAGAGTGAGGGGAAACACCTCCGCTCAGTTCAGTTTCACTTGACACCTCATTTATCCTTTTGCTAACATCAGTAAGCTCTGGGGATATAGCTCAACTGGGAGAGCGCGGCGTTCGCATCGCCGAGGTTGGGGGTTCGAGTCCCCCTATCTCCACCAAAGGTATCAATAGGCAGAACCTCAGAATTTTCCTTCTTCTTGCTTCCGGCAGGCAGCGGCAGTTTATACCATAGGCTAACGTTGTCGCCATCCACCTCTATCCGCTTCACGAAAGAACGAAGAAAGGCCTTGCTCCCCGCTATATCCGATTCGGTCAGCATTGCTTTGAGATCGTGGACATGCGCTTTCACTCTCTCCCGATCCAGCTTCTCCGCGCCTTCGACCACGATATCAGCCTCTGCCTGAACTCTGGCCTTGCTCAGCTCATCCTGCCGGTCTCTCAATGCCCGTATCCTGGGAGCCAGGTCTGATAGTCTGAGTTCTCCTTTCTCCAGCGCTTCGTGGTTAGCCCAACTTCCGCAGTTTCGAAGCTGACAGGTGCTTCTCCCGAACGTAAAGTTGGTACTACATTGCTTTAATTTTCATTCGCTGAGGGAGGTGCAGCCCAAGCATCTGGAGGAGAACTGCCTG
>JAQTRE010000028.1 GCA_028711995.1 Dehalococcoidia bacterium
GTAAACCATCGGTCAAATTCCTGGAATGTCCCGGGATAATCAATGCCAGAAACAGGATGAACAGACTCTTCCATGCCTACATACTACATTTTGTGGCCGGTTGAGTAAAGTGCATACCCACTTTAACGAATTCCACCGGCCGACGCTCGTTTCCTACCAGGATGCCACCTTGCTTCTCATTCCAATACCACTTGGCAAAATCGACGATCCCGTCTACAAAGAAGCCGACCAAAGCCGAAGGGCCACTGTAGTCTACTATCACGCCAATCTTGACCGGCTTATCGGAGACGGTGATGCTGGGAACCGAGGTTGGAGTTGCAGATGAGGCAGCGGTTTCTGCAGGGGTTGTCTTATCGGTGTCATCGCCACCACAGGCCGTCAGCACAGGTGCTAAGAGGGCCATCATCAACACGAGGGTTATGACTTTGTGCAACATGTTCGTTTTCAAATTTGCCACAATTCCCCTCCTTTCTTGGATACTTGCCTCCGACTTCTCCGTTTTCCGCCAGCTTCAGGGCACCGGTGGTGCACCACTCGGCGTACTGTGGACTCGATGGTTCACCGCATGTATCTCATTTGAGAGGGATGCCCGAATCCGGCTCCTGCCTTCAGTCTATTACAGCCCTAATGCAGCCAGTTTATCCTTGGTGGGAACTCCCTCTGCATCCCAGCATCGAAGCTTGTAATACTCAGGCAACATCTCGTCGAGCTTGACTACGCTGCCTTCAGCCAGCCCGTCCGGCATGGGTTCTTCAAGCATTCTCTTGGATATCGTGTCGTCTGCTTTAGTGAAACCGGCTTTCAGGTTGAAGAGCCTCTCCTGGTTCCAGATACGCTCACCCACCGCCATCAGACCATTCATCTCAAAATCAAGGCCGGTCGCGGCGTTTAACAGGAGGAGTAGTTCTTCTGGCATCACTATGCCCGTGGCGAAAGCGCACAAGCCGGATGCATCAACGACGGCCATGAGGTCCTGATTTTCTTTGACCGACTGTGCCTTGCCCTCAGTTACAGTTCCGGTGCCGACGGCGGGAAACTCCACGAAGGACATCCTGGCGCTGTTATGACAGGCGCCTCTGTTGGAAGTGGCATACCCCAAGCCCATGCCTTGAAGCGCCCTGGCATGATGCGCCGGCATCTCCATTCTTTTGGCTCCGATGAACACCTCCGGATGGCCGAACTTTTCTGCTGTCCGATAAGCGCCTTCGGCAAGTATGTCTCCCAGACCCTCGCGCAGCCCGATCTTGCGCGTGATTTCCACCAGCGCCTCGGCGTTGCCGAAATTCAATTTGCATCCGGCTTCCGCTTCAGTCAGGTATCCCCGTTCATAGAGTTCCATGGCGCAAGCGATGGTAACGCCTGTCGATATGGTGTCCAGCCCCATCTCGTTACAGATGAAGTTGGCCTTCAGGACAGCGGAGAGATTGTTCACTCCGCAACAAGCGCCAAGCAGGGCTGCCGTTTCAAACTCAGGCCCTTCGCCGTGGCCTTCGAATCCGGGCAGAGTGGTTCTGGTGACCCGCTTGCACCCGATGGGACAAGCAAAACACCCCTTGGCCCTGATCAACATCTTTTCCCTGAGAACCACAGGATCGAGTCCCGGATTTTCTTCATTTTCCGCCTCGAATGTCCCAGCGGTGAAGTTCCGGGTAGGAAACGAACCTGCCACGTTTCCCAGCCTGAGGGCGGATGCAGTGCCGTAGGTATGCATTGTTCCCGTGACGCCGTAAGACGGATGACGCTTGAACAGCCCGATCAACTCCGGGATCTTGCTCCTGAACGCCTCCCCATCGGCCAGGCGAACATTTTTGGTTCCCCTGACGGCTATGGCTTTAAGGTTCTTCGAGCCCATCACCGCTCCCAGCCCGGTCCGCGCCGCCGCGCTGTTCTCTGTCATGATGGCAGCGATTCTCGACAGCCTCTCCCCGGCAGGACCGATACAGGCAACACGGGTGTCCACGGTTCTCCACTGATCACCGAGCTCCGCCTTGATCAGCTCATCGGTCTCTGCACTGTTTTTGCCCCACAGATGGGAGGCTGGTTTGAGTTCGATTTCATCGTCATCGATGGAAAGGTAAACCGGCTTCTCCGACTTGCCTTCGAAGATGATCACATCATATCCGGCATACTTCAGCTCAGGGCCGAAATAGCCCCCGGAATTGGCATAGCCGATCGTGCCTGTCAAAGGGGATTTGGCCACTACCATGTACCGGGCACCCGTAGGGGCGCCGGTTCCGGTTAGAGGGCCGGTGGCAAATATCAGCTTGTTGTCGGGACCCAGCGGGTCGACGTTCGGATCGACCTCATCAAAAAGGATTTTTCCTCCAAGACCACGTCCCCCGATGAACTTTTTAACCAGGTCCATATCCAGTTCTTCAACCTTCCAGTCACCCTTTGTCAGGTTTACCCTGAGGACCTGTCCGGCATAGGCATTTCCCATTCTTCCACTCCCATCTATCTGTGTTTAGCTCTAGAAGAAGCTGTTGCTGAATTATTTTTCAGAGAACAAGGCCCCGGATATTCCAGTCTGAGCCTAGTAATCGCACTTTATGGAGGCGACTAGCGCGCCGAAAGCGTTGAAGCCGCCCATCTTGGCCATTACTTTCAGCATATCTCCATGAAGCGTATACAGTCCTTTTGCCATGGCTGCCTGAGAAGTCAGTTCTCCCCTGGCGATCTTGGCCAGGTTCTGATAGGCGCCAATGGTGGTGGAGATGTATTGATCATCTCTACCCAAATTCCGCCACTCGCTGGGGGCGGGTTTCTCCTGGCGTGTCGCTTTTGCCACCTTTCCTTCTTGAAATTCCCAAATAAGCAGGATATCCACGCCGCCGGGGGCGTCGGTGATGACGGATCTCTGTTTGACGGTCAGGGTCTTGGCTTTCTTCTGATACTCCGGATCTGTGTTGGCCTTTTCCACGATGGCATCTACCCACTCTTGTGTCTGGTATCTCATTATTTCGGAGCTCCTTCAAGTTATATTTTGCAAAAACTACCAGCCCTTGCTGCGGAATATATCAACCCTGCTGCCAGAATGGCAGCCCTGGTGCGGCAAGTCCGGCACAAATCGAGTTCTCCGCTACGGCCGGCGCCTCAAGGCCGCTATTTGTTAGACAAAGTGCTGTCCAGATGCTTGGCCAGGCGCTTGCCCAGGGCAATAATGGTCAGCACGGGCGGTACGCCGGGGGTCTCGGGGAACACACCGGCGTCACAGCAGTAAAGGTTCTTGACCGAAGTCTGCAAATTGGAATCGAGCAATTTGCCTATTGGGACCGTTGCAGAAGGATGGGCCAGAATGGGCTTGCCCCATCCGATGCTATAGGGATCACACCCTGCCTTGATCAGTATCTTCTCGGCAACTACCTTGCCGTATTCCAATCGGAAATTATCCCGATCGCTGAACACCTTACTCACCTTGCCCTCTTCTAGAAACACACGCCCTGTGGTCTCATCGCCTATTTTGACCATAATTCCCATCGCTTTTCCGCGGCGGAGCATATTCTTGAGATCGCGAGCCTTATGGGGTGAATTGGCAACATTGGCCAGCAACTGGGAATAATCCGTCGACATTGCTCCGGCATAGGTTATGCAGTTTTCGTAGTCTTTCCCGCCCACGCCCATCAAATGATCGCCATGCATTCCCTTGCCTTCCTTCAGATATCCCACAACGATAACCGAAGGGTCTGCGGCGAATTGCCTGCCGGCATCGTGGATGCCCGACCGTCTCAGAATGCGCGCGGAATTCATTCCCCCGGCGGAACAGACGACCACATTCGCATGGATCTCATAATCATCGCCATTGCTGCCTCTGGCCATCACACCACCGGCGGTGCCGCTTTCCACGATCACATTCCGGGCTTTCACATGGGTCAGCAGCGTAGCCCCGTTGGCAATGGCTTCAGCAACAGGTTCTTCAGCGGTCCACTTGGCACCTCTAGGGCATCCCAAGGCACATTTCATACAGCCGACTTTGCATTTCCCGGGATCAAAGAATTTATCCGTTACCCCCCAGGGGTACCCCAGTTCCTGAGCAGAAGCCATAAGACGTTTGGCCGCAGGGGCAATCAGCTGATCAGGAACCTTGTTTACCCGGCATTCCCGCCGGGCTTCCACTGTTTCCTGTCTGATATCTATTCCATGAATCTTCCACTCGTCATGGGACGGCTCCCACGCAATTCCGCAAAAGACCAGCGAGGTTCCACCGACGCCGCTGGCAGAGAACATGATGTCCCCTTCCATGGTGGGCGTCCGGCCATGTTTTTCGAAAATCTCCGCGGCGGCAAGCAGGGTACCCAAAAACCTTTTGTGATATCCGCCTTGTTCCAGGAGGATGACTTTTCGCTTTTTCTTGGACAGGTCTCTGGCTACTGTAGCTCCTCCGGGTCCTGTGCCTATCACCACAACATCGGTATCCAGCCTTTTGGTTGTCTTTGACAAGTAATCCTCCTTGATCCTCTCAGCGTAATTGATATATCTTACGCTGCGGTGTAAGACAGCAATCTCTCTCATCTGGGGAGAACCGATTGTTCAGCCCCCAACAGTCGCTGAACTTCGCATATCTCCCGGCCACACTCAGGCGGCACCCGAAGGCAGAGGGATGGCGCACCATCCATTTTCCATATAAGTCATCATGTTGTTCAGGGGAATGACGCGTCCGTCAGACAAGAACAATTGCCCTTTGCTATGGGCATGCAATCCGTAATGTATCGTAGGGCCTGACTTTGTTAAATAGCCGTAGTAGGTTCTCGATGATGCGGCAACGTGCAAGTCGATTACGCCATTCTTGGAGGCAAGGTTGAAATGCCATTTAACGGGCACTTGCATTCTTGTCTTGGGGTCTATCCAATATTCCAGTTCATCAAGAATAATATTACTGCTGCCTTTCTCATCGTGAAAAACAACCTCCTTCTCGTCTACAACCACATGGCTGTAGGTTCTTCCCATGGATGGGAAGTAATAGATGAAGATTCGGATATTATCACTGGCCCACCAGCACCAGTAATAGGGCGTACCGGTAAGCACCTGTGCCAGGTCCCAAGCCGGTTGGGTGAATTTTTCCTGAACTCCGAAACCTTTTGTAAGGGTGTATGTCTTGCCCTGGGCCTTGATGGAACCTTCAACCCACATCGGCTGCTCGTAACCGGCAAGGCCGTTCTTGGCAAGATCAGCGTATTTCCCTTTGTGGTAAGAGGCATCGCCCAACCCGCCAAAGACGAGGTCGCATTCCACTCCCAGATGTTCTCCCTTCATCTCCCAATAGGGAGGGCGGCAGACAATCTCACGGTTTTGCAGGTACCAGACTACTTCGTCCTTTGTCTGGCGCACTCCGCCTCCTCTCCAGTGATCGGTGGCCCAGGTGCGATTCCCAATAAACTCATTATCGTGCATTTTGTCCGTCTGGCCTTTGGGTTCGACCACAAAAGTGGTCTGCAATTTGTAAACATCATCCACTTGCCATGGACCCGTAAGCCCGCCTCCGGCCCGGAAAATACACGATACTACCGAGATGAGGTGATCGCTGGTTTCGCCCATCAGAAATAAGGCATTATTTTCGAAATATGACTGTCCCTTGGGCAATTTGTCTTTGTAGCTCAGTTGGTCCTCCAGGGTTACATTTGTTACCGCCTTTCTTCTGCTTGTCATGATCCTCCTTTCTCAGATCAACGGTGATGCCTTTCTTGTTGCGATTAACAGTATCGAACGTGAAATCACTTTCATCTACTTCACCGGTACAAGCTTCCCTCCGGTAAACTGCACAATCTGTCCTGCTAAACTTGGACTGCCATCAGCATAGATCGTGAGTAGCCCGGCCGGTGAGTTCCAGACAACTTTTCCCGAGCGCATTGCCTTCTGTATATCCTCGGGCTTATCCGACCCGGCCAGTTCTATGGTTCGCAAGGCGACCTCAGGTGGGCCATACATCATAAAATCGCTAGCCGCAGGAGCCCGCCCGTTTTCCGCTGCGAATACTTGTTCAAATTTTACAGACTCGGGGGTAC
This sequence comes from Dehalococcoidia bacterium, assembly GCA_028711995.1. Taxonomy (NCBI): domain Bacteria; kingdom Bacillati; phylum Chloroflexota; class Dehalococcoidia; species Dehalococcoidia bacterium. The sequence continues at coordinate 6,000 of JAQTRE010000028.1, forward strand.
CCGACCCGGCCATCCACATAAGCCAATGGTACGAGCCTTCCGCCCCTGTCTGCTTCAAAGAATTTGCAGAACTTGACGATGCGGTTGGGCAGATAACCTTAATGTTGCCCCAGCCTCCGAGTTCAGGCATCTGCTTGAAGATAGCAGTGTAAGAGTCGCCCCCACTCAAATCCGCAACAAGGACATCGGGATTTTCCATTCTTATGCGGGTTAAGAAGGGCGAGTAGTCGAGCGAGCCCGCAGCCGCATATTGTTCATAGACCACCTTAATCCCGGCTGCAGTGAGTATTGCCTTCACCGCAGATTGGCGTTCTCGTACATTCTGGTCATCCAATCCAAGAAGGGCCACGGTTTTAGGTTTAAAATTGCTGACCACAAATTCCGCCGTCATCTTTGAGGCATCAATTGCAGCGGGATAGATCGCGCGTATGGTATATGGATAGGTGCTTAGGTCCTTCGGGCTGGCCCCCATGCTGAAAAAAGGTACTTTAGCCTCTTGCGCAAAATCAACATCAGCAATGAACTCGGCTCCGGTCGCCCCGCCGTAGATAATTGCGGAGACTTTTTCCTGCAGGGCCAGCTTGTTAAAACAAACCTTGCACTCGGCCACTTGGGTCTTGGTATCGCACGTGACCCACTCGATAGGCCTGATCACTCCCCCGACATTGATGCCTCCCTTCTCTGCTAATTCCTTCTTCACCACTTTCATGCCCATTTCGGCGATTGTGGAAGCAACGGCTCCCTGGCCGGAATAAGGAAGCATGACACCGATCTTTATCGGCTCTTTGGAGACAGTTGGCGCGGGCGTTGTCGCCGCTGGGGTCGTCGCTGCGGGCGTTGTCTTTGCCGGTGTCGTCGCCACAGGCGTTGCGGTTTCCTCTTCGTCATCATCGCCACAGGCTGCCAGTATCGGCACGATCAGCACCAGAACCATGACTAAAGCTGCCAGTTTGTACAATAAAGTACTTCTCGATCGCATCGTTATCCTCCCTTTATATTTTCTTGTGAACCTACTCCATGCCTGCTATGTGTGATTATTAGTTTTAGGGCCTGCCTATATCTGTCATCCTGGCGCACCTCCTGTTACCCATTGGCCTGTTTATTTTCGGTCTCGAGTTTGACCCATCTTGTAATGCCTTCACCCCCCCACATATCTGATAGAATCAACTCAGTTTCAGATTGAGGGGAGAATCCTCCACGAGAACAGCCAATCAGCTTACTTTCACCAATTTCCGCGATCATCTGGGGGAAGATATTTTCTATCAAGCCCTTCATTGTTTGATTGCCCAGGCCATCACCTTGAAGGTCATCTGGGGTCGGTATACTGCCACGGATACCTCTCACTTATGGGCGTATTCCAACCGGTTCGGCAAAAAGACCTGCTTCTTCAAGGGGGAATTGTGATTGTCCCCAGAGCTACTCCGAATAAGCTCACACTATGGCAAGGCTGCTATTCGGGATGCTGGAGCCTTAACTTCTTCGGGGGGCGGGGGTAAGGCTCCAGCATCCACAAAAGGGAAAGGAGACTCTCCCCCCGCTGGTACGTCGGGGGGATGATGATTCAAGAATCAGACTGAAGACCAAGGAATATGACTCCTCTGGTTACAGGGTTCACCTCATCGTCTGGATGGTCCCAGGGTCAGGGGTTTATCGGATCAATATCCATATCTACTTGATCTACTTGGCCTTACGCGGACAAGTGGCCAAGAAGATCGGGGCAGCGATCACTAAAGGGCTCAGCAAACCTCAACCGTTGCCGTGTCCTATATGAGCTTAGTTGAGCGTGCAAACGATGCGCTATCGCAGATTCAAGGGATGATACTGCCCATGCAAGCTGATTATGCTGTTTTTAAGGTGCCCAAACCCTCAACATTAAGGGGCTAACCTATGCGAACATCATTTGAAAATCAACCCACTGGTTTTCAAAACCGATTCTCCTCCAACCACGCAATCTTAACCACTATTCTTACCCCCCCACCAGGGGCCCTGTTTAGTTTTGATTTAAGCCTCTAAATTGATCGATTCTTAGGAACCTCTGATTGACGTATAGCGAGTCAGGCGTCCAATACAAACTCCCATTGACAAGCGATATCCTCAGGATTTTTTCGAGGTTCCGTGGGCACATTTAAAGCTCTGACTTTTGCGTCAGGCAAGAAGACCTTCAGGTAGGCTTCCATGGCCAACTGCTCTACTACTCGACACAATGGCTCTATCCTCTGAGGTGCGTTTTTCTCAAAATACTCTAATGTGCGACAACGTGTGATTGTATGTATCACATGGTTTCTGCCTTTGACCTCAAACTCACTGTCATATATTCCTGTGATGATGCCATCAGGTCCCAACTGCCAGACCTTCATCACATCAACAATGTCCTTTACCGAGATGTTGAAGGCCTTTGGAAGCTTTGAAGTGGTTGCTTTTGCCAGCCTCGGCCAAATGGTTCTGCGGCACTCATCAGCGACTTCATCGCCCACTTTCTCTCTGACCATCTGCTCCCATGTTTGATCCATGGTGACATATGCCATTGACCATGCACGCAGCAGTTTGCTGATCAGGAAATCTTTTGAGAAATCCTCCAATCTCAGATCCGGATTGAATTCACCACTATAGTCGATTAGCTCTGTGATTTCAGACTCCTTCCGTGTATATTCATGTTGGTTGTAGACTGTGCGTGCCCCCGATCATAGTACCAGCTGTAAAGTCGGGATGGACTACCAGACCGAAAGCATCTTTTGGCATCAACAACGACCTTGTGGCCTCAGCTTTTTTCAGATCGATAAATCTCAGCTTGGCCATGTGTCCAGTAGTCTCAGGGCAGTCGGATAAGGAGGGCTGCCTCCTAGATCACCTCTTCGTTTTTGAGATCGACCACTTTGTCCCAGCTATATCCCAGCAGTTCAGTGAGCACTTCCTCGGTGTGCTGGCCGAACTCGGGAGGCTCCCTCCGCACCGAGGCGGGTGTCCGGGTCAGCTCAAAGGGGAACCCGTTCATCTTGGTTTTCCCGAAAACGGGGTGATCATAGTCGATGATGTAGTTGTTGGCCAGCACTTGAGGATCGTTCACAAGATCGTTGACGTCATTGACGGGGCCGAAGATGAAATCCCTGTTTTGACCCAGTATCCCGAACCATTCCTCCCTGGTTTTGGTGGCGAAGGTTTCATCGAGAATTGTGATAAGCGCCTCAGAATTCTGGCCTCTGATATTATGATCCTTGAACAGGGGATCGCTGGAGAGGTGTCCCATTCCCATGGCTTCGCAGAAGGCAATCCAGTGCCTGTCCGATTGAAGCATGGCCAACTGGATCCACTTGTTGTCGGCACACCGGTAGAAGTTGAAGAGGGGGTTACCTGCCGCACTCCGGGACATTCGAGGAATCGGTTTTTCCACAAACAGGCGTGAACTCACCGTCAGGTTCAACATGGTCATCATCCCCGACAGGAGCGAGGTATTGACCTCCTGCCCTACCCCGAGCCTTTCTCTGGCCAGCAGCGCCATCAGCACGCTTGTGAAGCTCATGACAGCTCCCACCTGATCCGCCAGGCCGAAGTGCGCTTGGACAGGTGGCATGTGCGGCTCTCCCGCCGAGGCCATAAACCCCGATCTGGCCTGCCCTATCGGGTCAAGGATCGGCGCATTCGCCTCCGGACCTCTGGGGCCGATCCCGGTGGTGTTGACATAGATCAAACGAGGATTATACCTGGACAGCGTCTCGTAATCCAGTTGGGCTCGCTTGGCAGCGCCCACGCGGAAATTCTGCATGAAAACGTCGGACTTCCCTACTAGGTCATAGACGATCTGCCTTCCTTTCTCTTTGGTAATATCAACGGTGATGCTCTTCTTGTTGCGATTATTGCACTCAAAATAGAAGTTGCGGGTACCGGTTGCGGTATTGACCCCGATGAGTCTGATCAGACCTCTTGCCGCATCACCCGTGATCCTGTCCTCAAGCTTGATCACTTCAGCCCCGTAATCTCCTAGAAGCTGAGTGGCAAACGGCGTCTGCTGCATCATTCCCCATTCAACGACCCGAATGCCCTCCAATGGCATGTTCATTACAAACCTCCTGCCGGAATCTTCTGTCAAAAATCTTCACCAAACCATGAGCTCTTTGGCTCCCTGATTTGGAACGCTCTCCTGTTGGTTGCAACTGTGTCGAGGTCTCCTGTACCGGTCAAGGATCGATTAAATCTGGATCGCCGAATGTTTATGCCCAAGGCAGAACATCGTAAACGAATATATTGGGCTCGAAACCGGAGTCCTATCGAACTTGTCCTTCGGGATCGCGCAGGCTTAATACGCAAGCAAAGGCTGTACTTGTGAAGACAAACTAACCCACCCCGATAATTCAGGTGGGGCTGAGTTGCTGAATTTGTACGGAAGTTCAGTGATGCCAGTAAGCGGAGGGCCTGCCCGCGCCGAAGCTGGTGTGGCACATGTAGTGACCAGGCATGCACACACTGGACAAAGGAAAAGTGCTCGCCAGAACCAGATTTCCTCCTTTTTGAACATCGCTCGTTTTCTTCCCTCGTCTGCTTGTTAAGGCAGCCAACCGTTCGGTTGATCACCAATTTAACAGATGACTTTCGGTTTGTCAAGAGCTCTTAGACGGTGGCATTATTCTTGTTAACTCGGTAAAATGAATGCTAAAATAGGTGGCCGGGGGGGCTTGACAAGCGACAGTAGCTTTCGCTATATTATAACCAACCAAACGGTTGGCCTAGAGGTGTTGAAGATGGACAGCATGATTAAAAAGCCGAAAAATCAAAGGACCAACATAATAGATGAATCCATCAAACTGTTTCTCTGGAAGGGCTATCATGCCACAAGCATGGATGATATTAGCGCTTCGGTCGGGCTGAAAAAAGGCAGCATCTACCATTATTTCACAGGAAAAGAAGCCATACTCCGCCAGTGCGTTTTGATGCCGTTACAGTCTGCTTTGTCTTTGATTAAAGAGGTTGTCGAAAAGGAATCCTCCCCGGTGGAAAAGCTACGGCAAGCGATCCAGATACAGATTCAGATAGTTCACGATCACCCCGAGCTTTTCATAGCGGTGCAGGAGAATTTTGACCTATTTGAACCTGAGTTGCGAGATGAGGTTCTCCGACTACAGACCGAGTATGAAAAGCTGTTTCAGACGGTTGTAACCAAGGGGATCGAGAGTGGGGAATTCCGCGCGGACCTGAGCCCGAGAATCGTGTCTTATGGAATCTTGGGTATGTGCAACTGGATGTTCAGGTGGTACAGGAAAGATGGAGTGTTGACTTCCTCTCAAATCGCCGATCAGTTCTTTTCGCTTTTGGCCGGCGGAATACTGTGTAATCCCCAATTGTCGTCCCCAAGGGATATCATGAAGCGCGGATTTACCGATCGTGGTGATCCCACCGCCCCATGATGGCCCTTCGAATGTCTGGCAAGGCGTCCAGGTCTTTTAGATTCGATATCAACTTACTCATAGGAGGTCGACCGGATGGCAAAAGGTGAGATCAGTATCAACGAGGTTTTGTGTCGGGGTTGTGGATATTGTGTAGAGTTTTGTCCGCGCAAGTGCAATGAAATACGGGACAAGCTAGGCCCTCAAGGGGTCTTGATTGCCGAGTTTACCAGCCCCGACAAATGCAATGCCTGTGGGATTTGCGGCTGGATGTGCCCCGATTGCGCCATCACAGTCTACAAATACGCGGACACGCAAACGGCTAAAGCAGCTTAAAGCTAGCCTTCGAAAAGGATGGTCACATGAATGAGAATCGGAAAATTATAGCCAAGGGCAATGAGGCAGTGTGCTGGGGGGCTGTCTCTGCAGATTGCCACCATTTCTTCGGATATCCCGTCACGCCTCAAAACGAGATCACTGAGTGGTTTGCCGCTGAGTATCCCAAACGGGGATGGTCCTTTGTACAGGGCGAATCCGAATGGTCGGTGACCGGGATGTTGTTTGGTGCCAGCGCCGCCGGAGCCAGGGTCATCACCTCGACCGCCGGACCGGGCTGGGGGCTGATGCAGGAAATTCTTTCCTCAATTGCCGCAGCCAGGCTTCCAGTGGTAATCGTAGTCGTTCAAAGGGGAGGGCCGGGACAGGGGACCACTTCACATGCCCAGATGGACTACGCAGTGGCCACGCGCGGTGGCCATGGGGGATGGAAAAACATCGTGCTCGGCCCCAGTTCCGTTCAGGAGAATTGCGACCTGGTACAGATGGGATTCTATCTGGCGGATAAGTATCGCAATCCGGTGGTTGTGCTCACCGATGCCATTATCGGGCAGATGGTAGAGAAGCTGGAGGTTAGAAAGCTTGATTTCGGTCCTCTGCCTGCAAAAGATTGGGCGATGGCCGGACACGCCGTCAAGGGTGAAAGGTACGACATGATTGCTTCCGGTCCTGGCATGATCGGGTCCTATGTGGATACGCTTAGGGCAACAAAGGATAGCTGGGATAAGATTGCAAAGGAAGAGGTCCGGTGGGAAGACTACAAGACCGAGGATGCTGATGTGGTCCTGGTTGCCTATGGCTATCCTTCACGGGCCTGCATGGAGGCCGTTGACTGGGCTCGTGCCGATGGGTTCAAATTGGGACTGCTCAGGCCGATTACTCTGTGGCCTTTCCCTTATGATGCCGTGAAGAAGCACTCCGACCGGGGCGCCAAGCTGTTGGTGGTTGAAGACAGTCTGGGGCAATTGATCGAAGATGTTCGCCTGGCTGTGGGTGCTGATAGGCCTGTCTCACAGGTGACAGTGCTCGACCGGCACAACCCGACTTTCAGCGGCATGATCATGCCCGATGTCGTTCTGGAGAAAGCGAGGAAGCTACTATGAATCGGGAGGTAAATGCCGTGAACAAGGAAATCGTGAGCGCTCCCCCAAAGATGCGTTTGATCATACCCGGCGGTCTGGGTCCGAATATTTGCCCGGGGTGCGGACACTTTCTGGTAACTAAAATTATTTGCGAAGTTATAGAGGAGATGGGCATTGGTGACCGAACCATGCATGCGTTGGGTGCGGGATGTGCCTCGATCGCTTCACTCTATATTAAGAATGACTGGGCGGGGTGCAGCCATGGCAGTGCTCCGGCAGTGGCTACCGGTATAAAGCGGGTGCATCCTAATGCAGTAGTTTATACCGTCCAGGGCGATGGAGATGCAGTGGCTATCGGGGCCGGTGCCTTGATCAACGCCGCAGCCCGTGGCGAAAAGATTACGGTATTGATGCTCAACAATACCCAATACGGAACCACCGGCGGTCAAATGGGGCCTACCACTCTGGACGGACAGGTAACCACAACAAGCCCGTTGGGCCGCAATCCGAGCATCGAGGGCCATCCCCTCCGTGCGGCGGAAATGATCGCAACGATCAGGAGCGCAGCTTATAGTGCGCGTGGCGCTGTAAACAGCCCCAAGAACTTCCAGCTTACTAAGAAATATCTCAAGACCGCGTTTCAAAGTCAGATAGATAATAAGGGGTTCTCCTTCCTTGAAATCATCACCCAGTGCCCTACCAACTGGCATATGAAACCCCCGCAGTCTGCCAAATATGTGGAAGAGAAGGTGATACCGGAATTCCCCCTTGGCGAATTCAAGAACACAAGTAGCTCCAATTAATAGAGCAAAGGGAGTATTGGAGATGAGTGGTAAAATTATGGCGAAAAACGGTTCCAAGCGAAAAGATGTAGTGATGGCCGGTCTCGGTGGGAGCGGTGTGTTGCTGGTCGGGGAAACCCTGCTGCACGCGGCGGAACCTTTATATGAGTACGTGACCTATTTCCCGTCGTATGGGACCGCAATGCGGGGCGGAGCGGTTGAGTGCAGCGTGGTTCTTTCTAATGAGCGGATCGGGTCACCGATGCTTCCGCTGGCCGATGTGGTGGTGATCTTTGACGCTGCCCGGCTAAAGGAGTTCGAAGGACGGGTGCGCCCCGGAGGACAGTTGCTTCTGGAAAACACCAATGTTACCGAGGAGCCCACGAGAACCGATATCAAAATATTGAGGATCCCGGCTCGGGAGATTTCCGCTGGTCTGGGAGACACCCGGGCCACCAATCAGGTGATGTTAGGTGCATATATTGCAGCTACCGGCGCGGTGGCTCCGGATGTGATCGAGAAAGAGATCGAGAAGCGCTTGAAAAATAAAGGCCTCAGCAAACTGGTGGCCTTGAACCTGGAGGCCTTCAGGAAAGGCATGCAGGCATCAAAGGGAGGAAATTAATGGAGAAACCACTGGAGGGATACAGGGTTCTGGATTGGACCGTCTGGCAGCAAGGCCCCGTGGCTGCCATGATGCTGGGGGATCTTGGCGCCGAGGTGATCAAGATCGAAGAGCGAACCGGGGGCGATCCTGCGCGAGGCATGATGAAGCTGGCAGGCGCGGCCGCCGGAGTAGCCGGGCGCAACTTCTATTTTGAGAACAACAATCGAAACAAGAGAAGCCTGGTTGTGGATCTCCGCAAACCCGAGGGCAAGGAAATCGTCTATAAGTTAGTGAAGAACTCCGATGTCTTCGTGCAGAATTTCCGCCAGGGTGTGGCTGCCCGTCTGGGGTTGGATTACGCCACCCTCAAGAAGCATAATCCCAAGCTGATCTATGCCGCGGCGTCCGGCTGGGGGCCGAATGGTCCCGATGCTGAGAAGCCAGCGTTTGACTACACCGGGCTGGCCCGATCGGGAATGATGTCGGTAGTCGGAGAGCCGGGGATGCAGCCCATGCTTACTCAGGGAGGCATTGGGGACCAGATGGGCGCCACGATTACGGCTTATGCCATCGTCACTGCATTGCTGGTAAGGGAGCGAACAGGGAAAGGACAGCAGGTGGACACATCGCTTCTGGGCAGTTTGGTCTGGCTCCAGGGGTTGAATGTATCCATGCAATGTCTTCTGGGCGGTTCGATGCCCCGTGTCAACCGTGCCAAGGCGGGCAATCCGCTTTACAACCATTATCGATGCCAGGATGACAAATGGCTGGCGCTAGCACAGTTGCAGCCGGATCAGATTTGGCCGTCTGTGTGCCGCGTTCTCGGTTTGAGCCATCTGGAGAAAGACCCCAAGTTTGCCAATATGATGGAGCGGGGAAAGAACAGCGCGGAGTGCATCGCTGAGATGGACAAGGCCTTTGCCTCCAAGCCGAGGGCGGAATGGGTCAAGCTCTTTGCCCAGGACAAGGATATCATTGTCGAGTGTGTTAACACCATTGCCGACGTTCCAACGGATCCTCAGGTGTTGGCAAACAACTATGTCATTCCTTTCACTCATCCGGTGTGGGGCCCGGTAAAGGTTGTCGGCATGCCGATGTCCTTCAGCGAGAGCAAGGTTGGTCCTCAAAGGGAAGCACCGGAATTCGGGCAGCACACTGAGGAGATACTGACGGAGATGTTGGGATATAGCTGGGATGATGTCTCCAAGTTGAAGGACGCCAAAGTCATCTAGGATGTTCGCGCATAGTCAAGAAAAGATTTGAATAAGATCTGAGTCCGTTCCTAGAACGGACGGCGGATTAAGAAAAATTCACTCTGATCAAAGGATAACAAATGAGCACAGCGAGATTGTCTCATCTGGAAGAACTCTATAAGAATCGATCCCGGAGGGCGGAAGAGCTGAGAAAACAGGGCCAAAAAGTGGTCGGCTATTTTTGCTGCCACCCCCCTCTGGAGATCATGACGGCCCTGGATTTGGTGCCGTATCGCATCACCGGGGATGTCAAAGAGCCCATTAGCAAGGCGGACGCTTATCTGGAGACCATTATGTGTCCCTTTGTCCGCAGCTCCTTCGATCTGGCCATCAAGGGGAGATACGACTTTCTGGACGGCTTTGTGGTGCCTCACACCTGCGATACCGTACAACGCATCTACTCCATTTGGAGGGATCACAAAAATCCGGAGTATTCCTACTTCATCAATGTTCCGCATATGTTGCAGCCCACCTCCTACGCGTTCTATAAGGAGGAGTTGGAGTTATTTGTGGAAAGTCTGGAGCGGTATGCCTGCGAAATCCTTTCCCCGAAGCGGCTGGCTCAGGAGATAGCCCTGTACAATGAAAACCGGGCATTGCTGCGCCAGCTTGCCAATCTGAAAAAAGCAGATCCGCCGCTAATCTCTGGCACCGAGATGACCAAGGTAATGACGGTGACCACCGCTCTTCCGCCAAAGGAAGTCAACAAACTGCTCAAAGAAATCATCGCCGAAGTCAAAAAGGGCCACAACGGCCCCAAGAAGCAGCCGGCCCGCTTGTTAGTATACGGCTGCGAGATCAGCGATGCGACCTTTCCAGAACTGGTGGAGAAATCCGGCGCCAATATCGTCATTGATGATCTGGGAATGGGGACAAGGTCGTACTGGGATGATGTCCCGGTTACCAGCGATCCTCTGGAAGGTCTGGCCAAGCGGTATCTGGAGATCAGATGTCCCCGCACCTACCGGGCCAAATCCGGCACCCATCAGCAAGACATGGAAAACCGCTTCGGCCATATAGGCCAGTTCATCAAGGACTTTAACGTCAACGGCGCGGTGCTTTATATCATCCGATACTGCGATACCCACGAGATGGATGTGCCCGACGTCATCGAATATCTGAAGGGGCTGGGATTGCCCGTCCTTCATATCGAGGATGACTATAGCGTGGGCACCATCGGGCAGCTCAGCACCCGGGTGCAGGCATTTCTAGAGACGATTGGTTAGGGGATTATGATGGCCGAAGAACAGACTAAAAAGACAACTTCGATAAAAGCAACCAAGACGGCCAAGAAGGTCCGTGAGTTTGTCAGGACGATGTACATGCGGGCCCATCAGGCCAAGGCAGAGGGTCGACCGGTGGCCTATTGCATGATGGCCTCCGGCTATGATGAAATCCTGCTGGCCATGGATATCACCCCTGTCTGGACGGAGAACTACGCCGGACTATGCGCCGCCAAGCACGAAGCCGAACCGTTCCTGCTGAGGGCGGAAGCGGACGGCTATTCCAACGTGGTCTGCGGCTATGTCCGGACCGGGCTGGGATTTGACGCCATGCGCAAGGAACAGGGCGGCATGCCCAAAGGCGCGCCGGATGGCGGTATGCCGGAACCGGATATGCTGCTGGGTAGCAGCTGCACCTGCGACCCCCGCTACAAGTGGTATCAGTCCATGGGGCATTACACCGATACTCCCACCTACTGTCACGATGTGGTCATTCCCTCGGTGGATGCCAATTACAAGGCGGTGACGCCCCATTACATCAAATATCAGGTCCAGCAGTTCAGGGGACTGATTGCCTGGCTGGAGGAACAGACCGGCAAGAAGATGGACTACGACAAGCTGCGCTATCACGTCGATCTGGCCAATAGGGCCGCCATGATGTGGTGGCAGTCGGATCAACTGCGCAAGGCGATTCCTTCCCCGATGCCGTCTCAGGACCACTTCAATATCTTCACCCCCGGCGTATTCCGTCTGGGGGAACAGGCCACGCTCGATTTTTACACCGAGCTTCGCGATGAGATCCAGGAGCGGGTGGATAACCACATCGGCGTCGTCGAGAACGAGCAGTACCGGTTGATGTGGGGTGGTGGCCTGCCGCCGTGGCATACCATGTGGATGTTCAATTACTTCGAGAGCATGGGGGCGGTGTTTGCCATCGAGAGCGCCTACATGCACTGGGAACCCCGTCACATTCCCGAAGGCATCAGTGATCCGGTGGAACATATCGCCACCCGCAACTACCGGCTGATGACCAATTACTACGAGGAAGCGCAAGCCAACAGCGGCGATCCCGCCGTGGAGAAGCTGCTCAGGCTGGCCAAGGATTACAGCATCGACGGCATGGTGATGCATGGCAGCCGGTCCTGCCGGGCCATGACCATCGGCCAGATGCACTCCAACGCCACCATCCAGAAACAGGTCAACCTGCCTTTCCTGGGACTGGTGAGCGATATTGTTGATCTGAGGGACTATTCAGAGGCTCAATGGCGGATGCAGATCGACTCATTCATGGAGACCGTTCGCAATCGCAAAGCACAAGGACGTTAGGAAACAGCCCGGACTTTTACCAGCGATAAAGGTAAAGTCAGCGCCGGGGTCAAAGAGAAACTCAAGATCGAGTGAAGCTCGATGCAACAGGGACAACAAACACGTTAGGGAGGTCAGACATTGGAGAGCATAAAAGATAGAGTGGCCTTAATCGGGGCCGGGTGCACTAAGTTCGGGGAGCTCTGGGATAAGAGCTATGAAGACATGGTCATCGAAGCCGCCTACGAGGCGCTGGAGGATGCCGGGCTGGAGGTCAAGGATATCGACGGTTGGTGGGCCGCCACCCAGGATACCACCGGGTTCGGCTCGAGCATTTCGATTCCGCTGAAGATCAAGAACAAGCAGGTGTCCCGGGTGGAGAACGCTTGCGGCACCGGGACGGAAGGCGTCAGGATGGCGGCTTACGCGGTGGCCGCGGGCATCTTCGACACAGCCATGGTGGTGGGATTCGAAAAACTGAAGGATTCCGGATGGTCCGGTCTGGGGGGTGTAGGGAAGGTAATTCCCGGGGGCGCCCTGCCTCTGAGTGTTCCGGGGATGTATGCCATGGCCGGGATCCGGTATTTTTACCAGTACGGGTTAAAGCCCCAGGAGGGGAAGGAGATGTTGGGCAAGATCGCCGTCAAGAGCCATTACAATGGCTCTTTGCATCCCAAGGCGCACTTCCAGCGAGCCATAACGCTCGAACAGGCGATCAATGCCCCCATCCTGGCCTGGCCTTTGGGTCTATTCGATTGCTGCGCTGTAAGTGACGGAGCAGCGGCGGTGATCATCACCAGGCATGATCTGGCCAAGAAATACAGACCCGATCCGGTTTACATCAAGTCCATCAAATGCATCGTAGACGCTTCGGACGGCTATATCCGCGATGACTACGATTACGCCCACTTTGAGACCGATCGCGTCTTCTCCAAGGCGATGTACGAGGAGGCAGGGATAAAGGACCCTCGCAAGGAATTGACCGCCGTCAGCCTTCACGATTGTTTCACCATCGCTGAGGCGATTTCGCTGGAGGACTTCGGCATCAGCCCCGCAGGGAAGGTCAAAGAAGACATCGATGCGGGTTTCTTTAACCTGCATGCGGGCGGAGTTGCCGTCAATACCGATGGCGGGCTGAAATGTTTCGGCCACCCTGTCGGGGCAACCGGCCTGAGGCAAATGTACGAAGCCTACAAGCAGCTCCAGGGGAAGGCTCAAAAGCCCGAGAGACAGCTCAAGGATCCCAAATTCATGATGATCCACGCCCGTGGCGGATGGCCGGGGCAGACGTTGCCCATCGGCGCCATCCTTGGAAACTGAGCGCAGGCGTTTTCAGAGGTCGCCTTAGATTACCGGATAGCTGCAAAGTACAGGCAGAAAAACTACGCAATTCACAAAAGGAGACAAAATGGCGGGAATAATTTCTTATGGTGCTTACATTCCATGGCGCCGGCTCGACAGAGCCCAAATCGGCAAGGCGTGGGTCACGCCTGTGATGCCGGGAGAAAAAGCGGTGGCCAATTACGATGAGGACAGCCTGACGATGGCGGTGGCCGCCTGTCTCGACTGTCTGGGCGATATGGACCGCCAGAAGATTGACGGCCTCTTTTTCGCCACCACCACCACACCGTTTAAGGAAAAGCAGGCGGCAGCGATCATCGCCCGAGCCGTCGATCTGCGCCCTGATGCACTCACTGCGGACTATATCAGTTCCTTGAGGGGGGGCACCTTGGCGCTAAAGTCAGCAATGGATGCAGTGGGTAACGGTTCGGCCAAGCAGATACTGGTGGTTGCTGCCGACTGCCGTCTCGGGGCAGCCCAGGGACCGAGGGAGGTTGCTCTGGGAGACGGGGCAGCAGCCGTGTTGGTGGGTGTTGAGGATGGTGTTGCCAAGATCAAAGGATTCCACTCGATCTTCAGCGATACCATGGATGTGTGGCGGACCGATGAGGATCGGTTCGTCCGCTCGTGGGAGGATCGCTTCGTCATCGACAAGGCATATATGCTGACGATGGGGAAGGCAGTGGCGGCGGTTATGAAAGACTGTGGCCTCATGCCAAAGGACATCGCTAAGGCAGTAATCTACAGCCCTGATCCTCGTACTCATCAGACCATGGCCAAAACCCTCGGTTTTGATCCGAAAACCCAGTTGCAGGATTCCCTCTTCGGCGTGATTGGGAATACCGGCACGGCGCTAACCCTGATGATGCTGGCAGCCGCACTGGAAACTGCCGGAGCCGGACAGAAGATGCTGGTAGCCAGTTATGGTGATGGCAGCGACGCTTTCATCCTGGAGGCTACCGGAAAGAAAGGCCACGGTAAAAAGGGTATCAAGGGTTATCTGCCAATAAAGAAGATGCTGAACAATTACGAGTCCTATGCCCGCATTGAACAACTTCTCGATGTCGAGCCCTCGGCCCGACCTCCCGTGTTGTTGCCTTCCGCGGTGGTAGGCTGGAGAGAGAGCAAGAAGAACCTGGCCCTGTATGGCGCAAAATGCAATAGTTGTGGAAAACCGCAGTATCCCGCACAGCGGGTGTGTGCCTACTGTCAGTCCAAGGATAACCTGACCCCCTATCGTTTTTCGGACAAGAATGCCAAACTGTTCACCTTCGCCTTCGATAACCTGGGCATGTCGAAGACAGATGTCCCGCCGGTGGGAGGTGGAGTGATCAACTTCGAAGGGGGCGGACGGATGCTCGGTCAGTTGACGGACCTGGATTTTGAGCAGGCGCGCGTTGAAATGCCGATGGAGATGACCTTCCGTAAGCATTATGAGGCTGAAGGCATGCCGGTTTACATGTGGAAGGCTAAGCCAGCCGTATAATTTGTGTCAGGAGGGGGTTGATGGTGAGAGAAAACAAGCCCATTAAGGTGCTGATGGCCAAAACGGCCCTGGATTCACATTCGAGAGGGCCAATAGTGGTGAGCCAGGCTTTGCGAGATGCCGGGATGGAGGTCGTCTTCGCGGGGGCTCTCAGGGCTGAAGAGGTAGTGCAGACCGCCATTCAAGAAGATGTGGACGTCATCGGCCTCAATGTATGCGGACGCTATAAGCAGATCAAGGACATGATTGCTCTCCTCAAAGAGAAACACGTCGAGGACAAGCTCATCATTGTCGGAGGCACTATTCCCGCAGAGGACATACCTGTACTGAAGGAAATGGGTGTGAACGAGGTGTTTCCGCCGGGATCGAAGATGGAAAGAATCGTGCAGTATGTTCAGTCACATGCCGGCAAGAAATGAGCACTTGACATCGGAAGACCAGTTAGCAAGGAAGGACAACATGAGTAAACAGAAAGAAGAGAAGCAATTCGTTATCGCCTCTGGAATCCCGGTCAAGGCGATTTACACATCAGAAGATGTGGCAGGGATCGATCCCTCCCGCGAACTTGGGGCGCCTGGAGAGGCACCGTTCACCCGGGGGGGATATCCCGGCATGTATCGTACTCAGCCTTGGCGCATCCGGCAAATCACCGGGCACGGCACGGTGGAGGATCAGCACGAGCGCGTCAAGTATGCCCTTAGTTTGGGGCAGACGGCAATTACCGTCATTGCCGATCAATCCACGGCATCTCTCCTGGATGTTGATCATCCCAGTGTTCTGTCCCGGATTGATGATGTGGGACTCTGGGGAGCGCCCATGTCCTCGCTCAGGGATTACGAGGTTTTGCTGGAAGGCATCCCTCAGGATAAGATTTATGCAGCAGTGATGGGAACCCCTCACTTTATGCCGTTCTGCAACGGGGGCTATTTTGCCCTGGCCGAAAATAGGGGTATCCCTTTGAATAAGTTGTCCGGAACCTGCAATGAGGATATGTGCACTGCTTATCTGGCGTGTCCCTATCCCGATATGCCGCCACCCCAGCACGGTCTGAGGCTGGCGGCCGATCTCATCGAATTCTGCACCGAGAATATCCCGCACTGGACTACCGCCTCCTTCTCCGGATATAACATCCGGGAGACCGGCATCACGGCCTATCAGGAGATTGCCATCGTTCTGGCCAATGCCATTACGTTCATCGATGAAGTGCTCAGTCGAGGAAAATTCAAGATCGACGATTTTGCTCCCGGTTTGGGGGCATCCCATCTTTCCTGCGACAGGGACTTTTTCGAGGAGATCGCCAAGTTCAGGGCCGTCCGGCGCATGTGGTACCGGTTGCTGACGGAGCGCTACCAGGCACAGAAAACGGATTCGTTGAAATTCAAGATTCATGTCCAGACTTCCGGGGCCGCGCTGACTTATCAGCAGCCGATGAACAATGCCGTTCGCGTAGCATATCATGTCCTGGCTGCGGCACTGGGCGGTGTGCAGTCCATGCACGCCGATGGTTTTGACGAGGCCATCAGCGCACCTTCGGAACTTTCCGCGCTTCTGGCCATCCGAACCCAGCAGATCGCCCA
Source organism: Dehalococcoidia bacterium (assembly GCA_028711995.1). Classification (NCBI taxonomy): domain Bacteria; kingdom Bacillati; phylum Chloroflexota; class Dehalococcoidia; species Dehalococcoidia bacterium. The sequence goes on from JAQTRE010000028.1 coordinate 22,367, forward strand.
GGTGGAGACGAACATCACCAATGTGGCGGATCCGTTGGGCGGCTCTTACTATATCGAAAGCCTGACCAATGCGGTCGAGGAACAAGCCTGGGACTATCTCAAGAAGATCGAGCAACAGGGGGGCTTCGTGGAGGCCCTGAATTCCGGCTGGTTGCCCCGGGAGCTTGCCAAGGGGATGCTGGATCAGGAAAAACTGGCCCAGTCCGGCGAGAAGAAGATCGTAGGGGTCAACTGCTTTGAGATGGAGGAAGAGCCCTTCAAAGTCCCTGCCTTCAAAACCAATCCTTCCGCAGGTGAGGAGCAGCTTGCCAAGCTCAAACAAATTCGGAAGGAAAGGGATAGCCGGAAGGTGAAGACGGCGCTGGATGATTTGAGGAAGGCGGCTGAAGACGGAAGCAACATCATGCGCCCCTCGATGACTGCCCTCAAGGCCTATGCCACTGCCGGAGAAATGGGACAGGTGTGGCGCGAGGTCTTCGGTACCTGGAACAAACCCATGTGGGTTTAGGACTGTGAGGATGTCGAAAGAGCCTTCGTAGAGCCCAAAGCTGCTGAGTCACAGTGGGTCGGATTATCGTGGCGCTCACGATTAGGGTAATTCCCAGTGCCGGAGGCCAAGAAAAGTATCGATATGAAAGGAGAACGCGGTATGTTGCCATTAGAAGGAATAAGAATTCTGGATATGTCTCGTCTGCCTCCGTGCTCTCAGGCCACCATGTATCTGGCCGATATGGGGGCAGAAGTAATAAAGATAGAAGCTACCGCCGCTGCAGGAGAGCGCGCAGTGGGTTATGCCTCAGAACCTTCTCCCCCTATGACCAAAGCAGGGATGAGAATTTCAGCATACAACGCGCTTAACCGAAACAAGAAGAGTCTGGGCCTCAACCTGAAATCGGATGATGGGCGACAGATTTTCCACAAACTGGCCGAGACAGCGGATGTCGTTTTCGAGGGATTCAGGCCCGGGGTTACCAAACGTTTGGGTGTGGACTACGAAACGATAAGGAAGATCAACCCGAAGATTATTTACTGTTCGCTGACGGGATACGGGCAGACCGGTCCATATGCTTCCCTGCCCGGCCACGATATCAACTATATCGCCCTCGGCGGCGCACTTGGCCTGATCGGGTCCGAGAAGAGCGATCCCGTCATTCCTTTGGGATTCGTAGGGGACGCAGCGGGAGGAACTCTGCATGCCGTGATAGCCATACTGGGTGCCTTAGCGGCCCGAGAAAAGTCCGGTGTGGGGCAGTATATAGATGTGGCCTTGACGGATGGAGTGGTCTCTCTATTGGGTATGCTGTCGGTCTGGTATTTCCAGAATGGTGACATTCCGAAACGTGGACATATCGCTGCCAGCGGAGATTTCCCTGAGTATGGGGTGTACCAAACCAAAGATGGGGGATACGTTGCTCTCGGTGCTATGGAGCCCTACTTCTGGGAAAACGTCTGCAAAGAGGTGGGCAGAGAGGATTTGATTCCTGCTCCAAAGGAACTGGGCAAAGAGTCCGAAGAGATACGCGAAACAATGAGGAAGATTTTCCTCACCAAGACCAGGGACGAATGGTTTGATCTCCTGGCTCCCAAAAACATACCGATAACCAAGGTAAACAACGTTGCCGAGGTGTTCAGTGACCTCCACATCAGGGCAAGGAAAATGGTGATGGAGTTGGACCATCCCGCCTTTGGGAAGGTAAAGCAAGCGGGATTTCCCATAAAGTACTCGGAAACACCACTGCAGGTGAGACATTTTGCGCCGTTCTTCAGCCAGAATGAGGATGAGTTGCTGGAGGAAGTGGGATACTTTGATGATGAGCGAGAGCGCTTGCGCCAGGAGGGGGTAATTGGTCAGCCGAGTCAGCGAGTCGGCATTAAAGCTCACGCGTAGTAACGCCCGTCTTGAAGGCCAGCCAGAGCATTTTCGTTCATCCCAACAGGTAACCAGCAAAACACCTGATAACGGAATCGCAGTGGATCAAGAGTTGGCGCCGATACTTAGGGCATCGCCACCGGGATGAAGGCTGAAGATGGGCTATACGCCTTTCTTAAATCAGAGATTCCCTAACGGCTTTGCGGAAGAGGTATATTTGCGATAATGGTTCTCATAGGCAGGAAATAAGAGAAAAGGGGAGAGGGATGCAACAGAAATGGACTCCATGGTACAAAGTGGCGGCCTTGGTTCTGGTTCTGGCATTAGCAGCGTCCATTATAGCCGCCTGTGGCGATGATGAGAAAGAGGAAGCTTTAACACCATCAGCGTCGGCACCCGCGGCGACAACAGCTGCGGCAACAACGCCCACAATTACTGTCTCGAATGAGCCGATAAAGATCGGCCTTCTGTCGTCATGGAGCGGTTCGGCGGGTCTTGCCGGCTTTCTTGTCAATGATGCCATGAAGATCGTGCAAAAGCAAATTGATGACAGAGGCGGCATCAACGTCGGCGGAGTGATAAGACCCGTCGAGTGGATCAAGTACGATGACAAGACTCAGGTGGCCCAGAGCGGTGTGGGATACAAGAAGCTGGTACTGCAGGATCATGTCTCGGCAGTCCTTTATGGCGGAGCGTCGACACCCTGCCTTACCGCTGCCTCCGATGCTGCGGAAGAACTCAAAGTGCCTCTATTCAGCGTCGGTGCAACTCCGGCGGATTTGACTGACAGGCCATATACCATCCGTTGCGTCTACCCGAACCTTAACGACCTCGGAGAGCTGGAAGCGCGTTTTGTGGCAAGCTATTTCAAGCCTGAGACGGTAGGCTTTCTCACAACGGACATGACAGAGTTGCGTGAACGCGTAAGGATTATGAAGGACGTGTTCAAGGCTGCCGGTGACATAAAGACTGTCTATGAAGAATATGCCCCGGTCGGCACCGTGGATTTCTCATCGCTCCTCACCGGTGTCAGAAGGGCGAATCCTGACATCCTTATGATCAATGGTGGCGGCCCTGAGAGTTTCCATATCGCTATCTTCAACCAGATGCCCCAATTGGGAGGCTGGGGTGATATTACGGTTTTTAGCACGGATGGAGCATCAAGCGGCGCTACTGCGTTGAAGGAGAAAGGAGCCGAAGGGACCTACCACTGGGTTTCATGGGCGCCCGGCTTCCCGTTCCCAGCGGCCGCGGCATTTGAGCAAACTGTTCGTGATGTGCTCAATCGATCTGCTCAGGCCACGGATACCTTCATGTATATTCCGCCATGGGTGGCCATCACAGCGATAGAGATGGCTGGATCGGATAAGCCCGAGGATATCGCCAGGGCAGCCCGCTCGGGCGATCTGGCATGGGAAGGACCAGCCGGACCGATAACCATTCAAGCCAATGGTCTTCACAGTAACGTGGGGAACATTGTGCAGTACAAGGATGGAAAGCTGACTCTTGTGTCAAGCCTGAAAGATCTGCAGGCAGATGTCAAGCGTTAAGAATTTGGGGTACTTCTCGGTTGGGGTTGATACCCTTTATTATGCCTGTTATCCTCTTGTCAAAAAGAGAGAAGGATGGAATGGATTTCGGCGAGGCGAAAGACATGGCAGAACAAGTTTTAGAAATGATGCAGCCCAGAAAGTGCAAATACTGCGAATCCCAAAATGTCGTGAAGTGGAGTAAGACTAAAGGCAGGCAGCAAAGGTTGCTTTGTCGGCAATGCGGGCATACCTTCATAGACAATAGTTCGATTCAGGGGATGAAAACACCTCAAGAGCAGGTAGCCTCGGCGATGAACATGTATTACGAAGGCATGAGCCTGAACGCTATACGAAGGCAATTGCAGCAGGACCATGACAATTGCCCCTCAGACTCGACAGTCTACGAATGGATAACTCGGTTCACCAAGAAAGCTGTCGAGGATGCCAAGGGATACAAGCCCACTGTCGGGGATGTTTGGGTTGCTGATGAAACAGTCTTGAGGATAGAGGGTAAGAATTATTGGTATTGGGACATCATTGATTTTAGAACCAGATACCTTCTTGGTTCTCATATGTCACTCACTCGGAGAACCGGCGATGCTCGGATTCTGGTTGAGCGGGCGGCAGAGAAAGCTGGCAAGGCGCCAAAGGTTATTGTCACTGACAGGTTGGCTTCATACATAGACGTGATCGAATTGGCTTTTGGCAACCAGGCAAAGCACATCAAGGCTAAGACACTAACCTCAGAACCCGCAAAGCAACTCATTGAGAGATTCCACGGCACGTTAAAGGAGAGAAACAAAGTTGTGCGGGGTATGAAGAATCTAGACAAGGCTTATTTAATGCTCGAAGGGTGGCTAGTCTATTACAACTATCTCAGACCTCATGAATACCTCAAAGGTAAAACACCCGCAGAAAAAGCGGGGATCAATTTCCCTTATCACAACTGGGCGGACATCGTAAAGCCAAAAGTGGTGATTCAGGTAAATAAAGGTGTCAACGGAAACCGAGCAGAACCGATGAACTTACACCATACAGCCTATTGACAACACACGTAATATGGGGTGAATGTGTCCAACTAACCGTTATGGAAAGGAGTCCAATGCGACCCTTCGAATTCGATGTGATTGTGATCGGAGCAGGCCCCGGCGGATCGGCGGCTGCCAAAAGATGTGCTCAGAATGGGCTGAGAGTACTGCTGCTGGAAAAACATAAACTGCCCCGCCACAAAGTGTGCGCTGGATGGATAATGGGTAGCTTTTCTAAGAAGATCGTGGCCCGAGAGTTTGGTGAAATCCCACCAAAAGTGCTAAACGATCCTCCTTTTTTGGCCGGGTTTATATTCCACACTCCAGACGGGGGATGCCATAAGGTGGAAGGAAGCATACCCCAGGGGTGGAGAAGCGATCTTGACTACTGGATGGCCCAACAGGCAGTGGAGGCAGGCGCCCAATTATGGGATGAGGCTAATGTTGTCAGTGTTGCTGAAACTGATGGCAAATGTACTGTGAGGCTGATTAGGAAGGGGACAGAAAGTGCATTGGATACCCGATGTGTCATTGGTTCAGACGGCAGCCGATCCATAGTAAGGAGATGTTTGTACCCTGACCTGGAAGTACAATTCAAGCAAGCAGTGGAGCAATGGTACAAGGGCTCATTGAGGGATATCGAAAGGGAGTATTCCCACGATTTCCTTTACCGAGATGCCTCCCACAATGCTGCCGGCGCCTTTCCCGGCAGCCTGTTCACCCTTGGGTATAAAGAGGAATTCTTCTATGTCGGCCTCACCAATTTCGGCTTCCGTTGGCGTGACAATATGGAGAAGGCTCTTGAAGTGCTGGCCCAGCATCACGGCTTCGATATGGCGCAAAAACCTGTTTGGACAGACAGCTGCACTATTCCGCTGCTACACAAAAAACTGATTGACGGTTCTTTTCGTCCTGCCTTGGGTAACATCATGCTGGTGGGCGATGCTGCCGGGTTGTTGGATGCGGACGCGGGAGGTGGTGGCATAGCCGCAGCAGTCGACAGCGGGTCGTTGGCGGCGGACTCTATTATCAAATCCTGCCAGGAAGGAGGAAAGGCAGATACTTACTATCTGGACGCTATACGAAGACCGATCTCCGTACTTGGGAAGCTGCAGTTTGCCATATCCAGTGTACCACCGCTTGAGGAACATGCCAATTGCGGTTTGTTACCAACGGCAATTAGATTCGCACAGGGAGCAGTGAGATGAAACTAGATAACGAGAGAAAGAAACAAGCCGACATCATCTCCGAGGCCGCAAGACTCTTCCTGTGCAAGGGTTATAACGCTACCAGCATGGATGAAATCAGTACTGAGCGCTTGGGGGTATTTGGTGAGCAGTCACTAAGATAATGGCGTGTGGCGAGTGGGATCACCTTTCAGGTGACATTTGTGTAAATAAATTTCGGAGAGGGAGAAATATGGCAGGTTTTGGCTTTACCGAAGAGCAAGATAAGTTCCGATTGGAGATGCGGAAGTTCGCACAAACTGAGATTGCACCCACTGCAATCGAGAGGCATCGAACACAGACTGA
>JAQTRE010000029.1 GCA_028711995.1 Dehalococcoidia bacterium
TGGCAAAAAATGCGGCTCAAGTGTTCAGCCTATTCGCTCTGGCCAACTTATACATGGTTCGCAAGGACTTGCTGATGATTAGGGCGTAGTCTGCCCAAGCAGACAGGATTTCCCCTGAAAAGGGGTTATTCAGAGAGCGGAACCACGGAAAACCCACACTTCGACGTTATTTTATTGAGGGAATTCCGCTGAATTTATTTTTCGACGGACTTGATCAGAGGTTCCATAAATTCAACCGAATATGGATGGGCGAGTGAAGAAGTGGGCGACTCGACTCCGCAAAACTACGTGCTTCCAGCCGGTAAAATAAGTATCAATACGGATACTTTCTGATTACCTGGGATCTTAATATGGAGTCAAGTATCATCAGATTCTGAGCTTATGGAGATAGCCATCCTTGTTGAGTTCAACGGGGTCATCTTCATTGACTAGGAGAGAAAATGCCTGTTGATGTAAATTTCATGGTTGGTGGCGAGGCAGGGCAGGGGGTGCAAACGGTGGGGTTTGTGCTGGCCAAGACCTTGGCGCGGCACAGGCTTCATGTGTTTGCGGATCAGGACTACGAATCGCGGGTAAGGGGAGGGCACAACTTCTATCGATTGAGAGCCGGAGATAAAGAGACTCATGCCCTGGCAGAAAAGATCGATGTCCTCATAGCCCTGGACCAGCAGACCATCGATCTCCATCAACAGGAGTTGAAAGCTGAAAGTACTGCTATTTTTGACCACGATAAACTGACCCTGCAAAGGAAAGGACCAAAGACGCTGGATATTCCCCTGCAACGCCTTGCTGAAGAGTCGGCTTCCGATAAGCTGATGGCCAATTCTGTAGCCATCGGAGCTGCTATTGCCGTGGGTGGCTATGATTTTGAACCGCTGGCCCAGGTGCTTCGGGAGCACTTTTCCCACCTCGGGAGTAGTTCCGCAGAAAAAAACGTCGCGGCAGCAAAATCAGGATATACTCACGCTCTTCAGAAGACTGCAGAACCCCGGCCCGTGATTTCTCCATCGGCAGGGCCTGACAGGATGCTGGTCAATGGCAATGAGGCCATTGCGCTGGGAGCGATTGCCGCCGGATGCACCTTCCTTTCGGCGTATCCGATGACTCCTGCGACATCGATCATGGAATATCTGGCAGGCAAAGCCAAGGACCTGGGTCTGGTAGTCATCCAGCCGGAGGACGAAATCGCTGCTGTTCATATGGCCATCGGGGCCAGTTTCGCAGGTGCCAGGTCTATGACGGTTACATCGGGCGGAGGTTTCTGTCTGATGGCTGAGGGGCTAGGCTTGGCCGGCATGACGGAAACGCCGTTGGTGATCGTTGAAGCTCAGCGCGCCGGTCCGGCGATCGGATTTCCCACCCGGACCGAGCAGGGCGATCTTCAATTTGCGCTCCATGCCTCGCACGGGGATTTCCCACGGGTTGTTCTAGCTCCGTCTACTATCGAGGAATGTTTCTGGCTCACTATCAGAGCATTCAACCTGGCGGAGAGATACCAGTTGCCAGTCATTTTGCTCACCGATCAGCACCTGGCCAGTTGCTATACAACGCTGGGAAAATTCGATCTCTCCAGAGTGAAGATCGAAAGAGGAGAATTGCTTTCGGAGAAAGAATTAGTCGATCCAGGAGAGTACAAGCGGTATCGGATCACCCCGTCAGGTATTTCGCCCCGAGCGCTGCCGGGCGGAAGCGCTTTGGTAGTGGCCGACTCTGATGCTCACGGTGAGGATGGTCATATGATCGAGGATGCCGAAACCCGTACCCAAATGATGCTCAAGCACCTGCGGAAGATCGAGGGTCTCAGGCGGGAGATCAGTTCACCAACAGTCTATGGGCCACCCAAAGCGGATTTCACCCTGGTTGGATGGGGGAGCACCTGCGGAGCAATCAAAGAGGCTGTGGATATCCTGCGAGACGAAGGTATCAGCGTCAACCATCTGCATTTGAGTGAAATCTGGCCGTTCCCCTCGGAGGCAGTGTCCGGCATGCTCAAAGGGAGCCAGCGGTGTTTTGTCATCGAGAGCAATGCCTCCGGCCAAATGGCTGATCTGATCCGGGCTCAAACCGGGATCAAGGCCAGCGGCAACATACTTAAGTTCGATGGACGGCCATTCTCTCCCGGACTCATCGTTGACTGGCTGAAGAAGGAGATAAAGTGATGATAGCGATGCAAGATTATGCAGGAGGCAAACCGGCGTGGTGTCCGGGATGCGGCAATTTTGGCATTCTTTCCGCAGTTCAAAAGGCCCTGGTTGAGTTACAGATCGATCCGCATCAGGTGTTGATGGTCTCCGGTATCGGGCAGGCCGGTAAGTTGCCGCATTATATCAATGTCAACGTATTCAATTCCCTCCACGGGAGAGCATTGCCGGTGGCTATCGGGGCGAAAATGGCCAATCCCGATCTGAAGGTGATCGCTGTGGGAGGGGACGGAGATGGCTATGCAGAGGGCGGGAATCACTTCATTCACACCGTTCGCCGCAATCATGATATCACCTATATTGTCCACAACAATCAGGTCTACGCTTTGACCAAAGGCCAGGCATCTCCGACCAGTGACTTCGGTTTTGTGACCAAGACCACACCGCAAGGGGCCGATCCGTCCTTTAATCCACTGGCAGTGGCCATCGCTCTGGGCGCCGGGTTTGTGGCTAGGGGGTTTGCGGGGGATATCGAGCACCTCTCTAAACTTATCGTTCGCGGCATTGAGTACAAAGGATTTGCCCTTATCGATGTGCTGCAACCCTGCATCTCCTTCAACCATCTGAACACATTTGCCTGGTACAAACAAAGGGTATACAAGGTGGAAGAAAACGGTTACCAGCCAACCGGCAAGGCCGCTGGCTTTGAGAAGGCCCAGGAGTGGGGAGAGCGGATACCTATCGGCGTGATCTATCTTGAGGAAAAGACGCCCTTCGAATCGCGGATTCCGGCGTTGCAGCGAGGGCCTCTGGTTCAGCGCCCCCTTGACCCGATGACGTGTGCCGGATTACTGGAAGAGTTCATTTAGCTCCTCTCCGATAACCAAGCTTAAAAGCCTCAGGCTGTCCCAGCTTGTCGGGGATAAGTCTATTTGGCCAAAACCAATAGGCTTATGATGGTTGATGAGACTGCGCAGGCAAGGGTCACACGAATGAGAATATTCAGGTTCCGTGAGCGCTTCGATACAGAGACAAATTCCTTAGTCATTTTGGCTTCCAGTTCTGAAAGGCGTTTGAGGGTTTCAGGTCCACCATTCTCGCAAATCACCTGTAATGCCTTCTGACTTTCATATGCGGTCTTTGCTGCAGATTGAATTAGACCTATCAGGTGCTGCCTAATACCATTGAGTGTTTTAGTTGCGGTTTCGTACGATGTGGCCTGCGTGCGAAGCTGATGTAACACCCCCACAAGCTTCAATGCTGCCTCTTCCGCCTCGGTGTATTTCCGGGCATTATCATCGGCCATGTCTACATTGCTCTCAACCCCCCAATCGGTGTCTGAGGGTTTCTGGAAACTCGGCGTTCCTTTAGGCTCATCTTGTGTTGACAGAGACGCCATGTCAAAGTCCGTCGCCGACCAAGCAATATTCATGATTTCTTGGGAGCCTCCTTTCTCCGGCACTGTGGAATGATACGAGGCTGAAAGTTGAGAGGGCTGGTTTAGGATAACCCACAAAACTTAGCATGTGCAATCACCAGAATGTTGGGGTTTGCCATAGTACGAAAGGTTGCAAATAGAATTATTTCTATATTGTCAGCTTTGCTTTGAACGTGAGAGCGGGCCGATTAGCCGTCCATTTCACTCGTGGGCAATAATTTCTCGACGGGGCAGACAATCACCATAAGGGAGGGGATTCTCGCGATTTTGCTCAGGCGCTTGCGCGACCCATGAGGCACTTTTTGAAGAATGGCTCCCCGAGTAGGATTCGAACCTACGACCTAGCGGTTAACAGCCGCCCGCTCTACCGCTGAGCTATCGGGGAGTGTTTGATCCCTGCCCAAAGAGCAAAGACCGCTAACCATTATCACTTCTGCGGAATACAATGTCAAGTGCCTTGAGCGAACCTGATCTATAGATATCCGCTTGCCTGCCTGACGCGGACTTGATCGCCTACTCTGGCTGCCAATAGTGCTGCCGCATTTCCATTCTGGAGTGCGATCTCCAGAAATCCATTACTCTCGATCAATGCCAGCAATTCGCTGCCCTTGGCATAGGACGAACTCAAGCCTTGAATAACATGGCCTTTTACTTCGATCTGAAGGACTGCTTCCGGGAGATCACTCTGCTTCATGTTGGTGATCAGATTGCCGAAATGGTCAATATGCACGACCTTTCCGATGATAGTGCCATCCCCTTCGATTTTGGGCTGAAGAGAAGGCAGCACAACCAGTGAGGAAGTGCCGGCGCCAAAGTCATACAAGGGATTGCCGAGTGAGAGATGGGCTGCCACGGGTGCGAAAATATCCCGCCCATGGAAAGTGGCACTGACTGGTTTGAGCCAGAAGTGGGAATTGGTGATGACAGCTGCTTCGATCATGTCCCCGCTTACATAACTCAGAACGCCGTTGTCAGGAGCAACAAAGAGGGCTTTGTCGGTTCTTAGAATGATGGCCCTCCGATCGCTTCCCACACTGGGGTCCACTACCACCAAATGGACGGTGCCTTCGGGGAAGTAGTGATGAACGCTATTGAGAATATAGGCCGCCTGAGAGATATTTTGGGGTTCGATTTCATGCGTGATGTCGATGACTCTGGCGGCGGGATTGATGCCCAGGATCACACCTTTCATCGCACCGACATAGGCGTCGCGTGTGCCAAAATCACTGATGAGGGTGATAATATTGCCCATGATTTTTACGCATATCGTTTACAGAGCGTATCGAGGACAGGAGGTATATCCTCTCATGGCAGTAAAGGGGTGAAGGTCGGAAGTGCTACAAGCCCACTCTGGTGCTGATTGCCGCGACAGCCACGAAGATCACCGCCAGTACGATTGTGAATCTGAAGAGTGTTTGCTCAATGCCCCGCCGCGTCCGGAACCCGGAGCTTTCTGCTCCGCCGAATATCCCGCCCAATCCTCCGGAACCTTTTGCCTGAATCAGGATAACGAGGATGAGGGTTATGGAAATGATGATCTCTGCGATTTGGATGGTTGAACTCATCTTAGCTTTTCCTTGAGTAGTTTATTCACGAGGTCCGGCTTGGCCCGACCTTTGGTGTTCTTCATTATCTGTCCCACCAGGAACTTCAGCGACTGCTCTTTGCCTTCCTTGAAATCACTCACCGCTTTGGGATTATCTCTCAATACCTGATCGATTATCCGGTCAATCTCTTCGGCCCCGCTGATTTGAGTGAGCCCTTTTTCCACCACAATTTGAGACGCCGATTTGCCGGTGCTGAACATCTCCCCGAAGACCTGCTTGGCCAAGGTGGTGCTCAAAGTTCCTTGATCGATTGCATCCAGCATGCCGTTCAACTGGTGCGGTGTGATCCTGGATTGGCTGATTTCTGCCCCCGCTATATTCAGAAGCTTCAGGAATTCCCCGCTCATCCAGTTGGCGATTGTCTTGGCTCGCCCTTTGGATAACTGCTCCGGCGAAGCGATCCCTACGGCCGATTCAAAATAGTCGGCAAACTCTCTGGAACTCGTTAGAAGATCGGCATCGTAATCTGATAGCTTGTATTGTATCACAAACCGGTCTCGCCTCGCATCCGGTAGCTCTGGAAGTCTGGCCCTTATTCCTTCGACCCACTCGGAACTCAATGATAGGGGGGGGAGATCAGGCTCCGGGAAATAGCGATAATCGTGAGCATACTCCTTGCTTCGCTGCGATAGGGTGATTCCTTTATCATCGACCCAGCCTCGCGTTTCCTGAACAAGCCTGCCACCCTCTGAAATCACTTTCCGCTGTCGCTCCTCCTCATATTTCAGGGCGGAGTAGACCGACTTGAAACTGTTCATGTTCTTGACTTCCACTTTGGGGAAAGACTTTTGCCCGTCACTGCTTCGCTGGCTGATATTGGCATCGCATCGGAAGCTGCCTTCTTCCATGTTGCCCGTGCAGACTCTCAAGTAGCGTAAATAGGTGTGCAGCTTCATCAGATAGATTCGGGCCTCCTCCGCTGAGCTGAGATCGGGTTCGCCCACGATCTCCATCAGCGGCATTCCGGCCCGATTTACATCCATCAGGCTGTAGGTTTCCCCCGATGAGTCCGTGCGATGCAACAGCTTGGCTACATCCTCTTCAAGATGGACCCGGGTAATTCCGGCCCTCTTTTTCTGTCCGTGGACTTCGATTTCCACCCAGCCGTCATGCGAAAGCGGCATATCGTACTGGGAAATCTGATAGCCCTTCATCAAGTCGGGATAGGGATAGTTCTTGCGGTCGAATTTGGTGAAACCGGGAATGGTGCAGTTGAGAGCCAGGGCAGTCATGATGGTATACTCAACTGCTTGGCGATTGATAGTGGGTAAGGCTCCGGGCATGCCCAGACAGACAGGGCAAACGTGGGTATTGGGCGAGGAATTTATGTAGTTGGTGCTGCACCGGCAGAACATCTTGCTCTCAGTTAAGAGTTGGGCATGAACCTCCAGTCCGATAACGGTCCTAAACTCCATAGCGATGATATCCCATCTGACGTGAGTGTTAGTATAGCAAATCTCATCGGCAGAGGGAAGTAGAATAGAACCCGTCTTTTATCGGAGGGTTTACTTGGAGGAGGTTCATCTTGATGAGCCCGACGATATTCCGCCAAAGGCTTTGCCAAGCCACTCATCGGTGGTTGCCCTATATTCTGCGATTGTTTGCTTGATATCGTAGTAGGCGTCTTCAGCCGGTCTTCTTGGGGGGCAGCAGGTTCGATTCGCCAGCTCCCATATCTCTTCATCCGACATGCACACCAGGCGTAATTTGCCCTGCGCGCGCAATCGGGCTGCCTTCTGCTCCTCACCGCGCGCTTCAACCATTGCTGCCCGTATGCAGTCAATAATGTGTTGTTCTACGAAATTCAGCTTGCTCATTTTGTCCTGATAAGTAGATTTAGTTGGGGGAACCTTGGTGCCTGTTTGTATTATATGTCTCGCCGCCGGAAATCTGGGTTAAGTTTAGGTAAAGTCTGAGTAAAGCTTGGGTAAAACCAGTTGTTGACAATAATCTTCGCAGTTTTCTCAAATCCGAGAGTGTTTTGGTAGCAGTTAGTGGTAGCCCTACCAAGAAATTCAGGTGTACCCCTTCTTATTGTGGGTCTTACACTATGGCTGAGGGCGGGCTTAACCGTTTACGATAGTATCAGAGGAATGGTCTGTACTCCTTATGATGGAGAGGTGATGTGATGAACGGTAACAGTCATGGAAATTGCTCAGGCAAAATCGGCATATTCCTTATCGATCGAAACAAGTTCTTTCGCCAGGGTGTTTGCGCCGCGTTGGCGCGGGAGATGGATATCGAGGTTCTGGGGGAATCCGATAGTGATGCAGAAGCTTTCGATCAGATTGGGGCAGTGACGCCTCAGGTAGTCCTGATCGATGTGAACAGGCCGCTTCTTTCCGGAATCACCCTCACCCGCCGGATTGCCCAGGAAATGCCGGGCAGTTTAGCTGTTGTCATGTCCCCCGATTTCAACGACCATGAACTCGCCCAGGCGACTACTTCTGGCGCATCAGCATATTTGAGCAAAGACATTGAAGCCGTCGAACTGGTTGACACCATCAGACGAATTGCTCAAGGTGAACTCCTTGTGGCTGAGACCCTTCGATCCAATCCACTTGTTTTGGGGCGTGTTTTAAGACACTTTCAGGATTTGTTGTTGAAGGGAAGAGTAGTAGAATCAAAAGACGGAATCATTACGGAACGGGAAGCCGAGGTCCTTAGCTATGTGGCATGTGGATATGGGAATAAGCAGATAGCTCATGCTCTTGGAATCAGCGAACAGACGATCAAAAATCACATGACTTCCATAATGAGTAAACTTGGCGCCAGCGATCGAACCCATGCTGTTGTTATGGCCATGCAATATGGCTGGATATCGACATCGACCAGGGCTAAATGGAGCGCGGAAGCTTTGCCTGGCCGGAAGTGGCAATAGGTTACTGGGAGAAAGTCTATTTACTCTTATCCTGCAATCCCTGAGGGGACTCCTATGATCGAACGGCCCCATTCAGTCAGGCCTTTTTCAAATGTTCATCTGTCCGTCCTAACTTTGGGTAAATGTTGGCAAAAGCCGCATGGTGACTGTAGTCAATTCGTCCTGTTCGGAGCTACTCATAAGTGCCATGTGTTCAGATTTACCCAAAGCAATTCAAGGCATTACTTTTGCGCTATTTACTGTCTGGCAGGTGGAGCATAACATATACGTACGACCATCTCTACCTAATATTTACTAAAATTTAACCGTTTATTTACCATTAAGGCAAAGAAAGTGTCTTTGATCCAGTACTACCAGACTGTGTGAGAATCTAATGGCGATATGGAAGAAAGACAAGATTCCTGAATCGCGTCCCGTCACGAGTGGGCCGTTAGCTCAATCTGGAAACCACCCGGCCGCTACTGGTCGGAGTGATCTTCCAAGAAGGCGAATAGAGACCGACTTGGGTGACGTGTCGCATCTCGACAAGAAGCCAAAAGAGATCACCAGTGCAGAGCTAGGGCAGCGGTTGCGGGACTTGGCAGGGAAGGCGCCTGATGCGTCAGAGTCTCGGAAGACAAACGAAGATGCTCGCGGGCTGAATCCCGGGGTCAACGAGAATCCATCTGGTATAGACAAATCGAAAATTCTAGAGGAAGCATCCAGAATCAAGAGAGAGGCTGATTCTGAAGCGCATAGGCTCAGAAAAGATGCTGAGGAAGAGGCTCAGAAGATTGTTAGTAACGCGCGTGAGGAAGCGAAGGTGAAGGCAGAAGAAGTGGCCTTGAGTGTCAAAAAGAAGGCAGAAGCGGAAGCTGAAGCCATCAGGCAGCGTGCCGAGCGGCAGGCCCAAGGTATCATTGATAAAGCGCGTGAAGAGGCTCAAATAGAGGCTGAACTGAAGGCAGAAGAGGAAACATCAAGAATTAAAAAGCAGGCCGAGATAGCGGCCACTGAACGTAGAGCCGGTGCCGAGAAGCACATCAAGGAAATTGTAGCTAAAGCGCAAAGAGAGGCGGAAGCGAAGGCGCAGGAAGAAGCATCAAGAGTCAGGAAAGAGGCTGAGGCAGAGGCCGGTATGCTCAAAAAAGCTGCCGAAAAGCAGGCCGAGGAGATTATCAGCAACGCGCGTGAGGAAGCCAGAGTTAGGGCGGAGGAGCAGGTTTTAATCATCACGAGAGGGGCTGAGGTGGAAGCGGCCGCGATCAGAGAAGAGGCTGAAAAGCATGTTCGGGAAATTATCGATAAAGCGCGTGAAGAAGCCCAATTAGAAGCTGAACTGCAAGCAGAGGAAGAGACTTCGAGGATTAGGGAAGAGGCTGGGGCGCAGGCACTTGAGCTTAGAAGAACTGCTGAAGCGCAGGCCAGGGAGATTATCAGCAAAGCCCGTGAGGAAGCCAGAGTCAGTGCGAGCGAACAAGCCTTAAGTATCACGCAAGGGGCGGAAGTGGAAGCGGCCGGTATCCGGGAAGAGGCTGAAAATCATGTTCAGGAAATCATTAAAAAAGCGCGTGAAGAGGCTCAAATAGAGGCTGAACTGAAGGCAGAAGAGGAAACATCAAGAATCAGGAGAAGAGCCGAGACAGAGGCCAGCAATCTTAAAGAGGCAGCCGAGAAACATATCCAGGATGTGGCCGCCAAGGCGAGAATGGAGGCTGAGGCAAAGGCCTCAACAGAGGCTTTACATATCAGAGAGAAGGCAGAACTGGATGCTCAGGGCATACGAGAAAGTGCCCAAAAGCAGGCCGAGGCGATGATCAGCCAGGCGCAAAGAGAAGCTGAGATCAGGGTAGAGGCGGAAGTAGTGAGGCTCAGAGAAGAAGCCCAGGCAAAGGCAACCAAACTGATGGAGGCTGCGGAGGGACAGGCCGAGGCGATTATTGGCAAAGAGCGCGAAGAAGCTGAGAAGAAAGCGAAAGAGGAAAGGTCAAGGATTCTGAGGAATGCAGAAGCGGAAGCTGAGGGCATCAGGGAAGCGGCCGAGATGCGGGCGCAGGCGATTGTGGCCAAAGCACAAAGGGAAGCCGGCGTGAAGGCTGAGGAAGAAGCTTTGCGTATCAGAGAAGAGGCCTCAACTGAGGTCGATGAATTGCGCAAAGAGGCTCGGAGGCAAGCGCGTGAGATCGTCAGCAGCGCAAACCATGAAGCGGAAGCCGAGGCAGAGAAGGAATTATCAAGAGTTAGAGAAAGGGCTGAGCTTGAGGGACGGAGGATAAGGGAAAGCGCCCAAAAGCAAGCCGAAGCCATTATCAGCAAAGCACAAAGGGAAGCTGAGCTGAAGGCTGAAGAGGAATTAGCAGAAATCAAGGCAGAAGCCATGGCTTTTGTCAATGCGCATGGAGACGATAGTGAAAAGCAGTCCGGGGAAACTGCGCGCCAGACTTGCAGAGATGCGGATCAGATATTGAAAGAAGTCGCACAGATCAGTACGGAGACTCAATCTGTGGGTCGGGCATTGATTGAAGACAGCCGAGGCCCGGCCGTAGGAAGTATCAATACCAGAGAAAGGCCCGAGATAACCCCGAGCACGGATACTCCGATGTCGGTCAGCCATCTCAACCTTCTTCAGATGCTGGCGGACAGGGCGGTGGAAGATGCCAAAGGGGTTTCATCGAGGATTGGCCTGGCCGCGAAGATACAGGAAGAGGCTGAAATTGCAGCCAGGAGCGTGAGGGAAGCTGCCGAGAAGCAGGCGCAGGCGATTGTGGCTAAAGCGCAAAGGGAAGCCAGCGCGAAGGCTGAGGACGAGGCTTTGCGTATCAGACAGGAGGCTGAAGCTGAGGCTGATGAGCTGCGTAGAGAGAGCCGGAAGCAGGCGCGTGAGATTATCAGCAGAGCAAATCAGGAGGCGGAAGCCGAGGCAGAGAAAGAATTATCAAGAGTTAGAGAAAAGGCTGAACTTGAGGCGCGGAGGATAAAGGAGAGTGCCGAAGATCAAGCCGAAGCCATTATCAGTAAAGCGCAAATTGAAGCTGAGATAAGGGCAGAAGAGGAGTCTTTGAGGCTCAGGGAAGAAGCTCAGGCAAAGGCGGCCAAGCTGATCGAGGCCGCGGAGGAGCAGGCCTCGACGATTATCGGCCTAGAGCGCCAAGAAGCAGAGAGGAAAGCGAGAGAGGAAAGCTCAAGGATTCTGAACAAGGCTGAAGGGCAAGCCGAAGAGATCAGAGAGGCAGCCGAGAAGCAGGCGCAGGCAATTGTGGCCCAAGCGCAAAGGGAAGCCGGGGTGAAGGCAGAGGCAGAGGCTTTGCGCATCAGAGAAGAGGCAGCGGCTGAGGCCGATGAACTGCGCAAAGAGGGCCGGAAGCAGGCGCGTGAACTCATCAGCAATGCAAACCAGGAAGCTGCGATAGCCTCCGAAGAGGAAATATCGAGGGTTAGACAGAAGGCGGAGATCGATGCTCAGGATATAAGGGAGGGTGCCCAAAGACAAGCTGAGGAGCTTATCCGCAAGGCGCAAAGGGAAGCTGAGATCAGGGCAGAAGAGGAAGGGTTAAAACTGAGGGAAGAAGCTCAGGCAAAGGCGGCCAAACTGATCGCGTCCGCGGAGGAGCAGGCCGAGGCGATTATCCGCCAAGAGCGCGAGGAAGCGGAGAAGAAGGCGAAAGAGGAAAGCTCAAGGATTCTGAAGAAGGCTGAGGCGGAGGCCGAAGGAACCAGAAAGGCTGCCGAGAAGCAGGCGCAGTCAATTATGGCCAGAGCGCAAAGGGAAGCTGGTGTGAAGGCTGAGGAAGAAGCTTTGCGCATCAGAGAAGAGGCGGCGGCTGAGGCTGATGAATTGCGCAAAGAGGCCCGGTTACAAGCGCGTGAAATTATCGGCAAGGCAAACCAGAGAGCCGAATTAGAAGCGGAGAAGGAATCATCGAGAGTTAGAGAACAGTCCGAACAGGAGGCTCAGAGTATAAGGGAAAACGCCGGGAGGCAATCCCAGGAAATCATCAGCAAAGCGCAAAGAGAGGCTGAGCTGAGGGCTGAAGCGGAAGCATTAAGCATCAGGGAAGAGGCGGAGGTAAAGGCGCGTAAGCTCATGGCGGCTGCTGAAGAGCAGGCGGAGGAGATTATTCGCCAAGAGCGCGAAGAAGCAGAGAAGAAAACGGGAGAGGAAAGCTCAAGGATTCTGAGCAAGGCGGAAGCGGAAGCCAAAGGAATCCGAGAGGCTGCCGAGAAACAGGCGCAGTCGATCGTCTCCAAAGCGCAAAGAGAAGCCGCTGTGAAAGCCGAGGAAGAGGCTTTGGGGATCAGGGAGAGGGCTGCAGGTGAAGCGGATGAGCTGCGCAAAGAGGCCCGGAAACAAGCACGTGAAATTATCAACAAAGCGAACCGGGAAGCCGAATCAGAGGCGGAGAAAGAATTATTAAAAGTTAGAGAGCGGACCGAACTGGAGGCTCAGCGAATAAGGGAAACAGCCGAGAAGCAATCCGAGGAGATTATTTGGCAAGCGCAACTTGAAGCCAAGCTCAGGGCCGAGGAGGAAGGTTTAAGGCTCAGGGAAGAAGCTCAGGCCAAGGTGGCTGGACTGATGGAGGCCGCGGAGGCGCAGGCCGAGGCGATTATCGGCAAAGAGCGCGAGGAAGCGGAGAAGAAAGCGAAAGAGGAAAGCGCAAGGATTCTGAAGAAGGCTGAAGCGGAGGCCGAAGGAACCAAAAAGGCTGCCGAGAAGCAGGCGCAGGTAATTATGGCCAGAGCGCAGAGGGAAGCCGGTGTGCAGGCTGAGGCAGAAGGTTTGCGCATCAGAGAAGAGGCGGCGGCTGAGGCCGATGAACTGCGCAAAGAGGCCCGGAGGCAGGCGCGTGAATTCATCAGTAAAGCAAAGAAGGAAGCTGAAATAGAGGGTGAGGGCAGCGTCTCAAGAATACTGGCGAAAGCAAAAGCCGAAGCGGCAAGTCTGCAAGAAATTGCCGAAAAACAGGCTCAGGATATTATTACTGAAGCGCAAAAGGAAGCAGCACTGAAGGCCGCAGAGGAAGCGCTGCTCATCAAACAGACAGCTGAGGCAGAAGCTGAAGCGCTAAAGGAAACGGGTGCCAGACAAGCCCAAGAGATTATTGACAGCGCTCAAAAGGAGGCTGCTGTAAGGGCGGGAGACGAAGCCCGACGCATCAGAAGAGAAGCGGAGGCGAAAGCAAGAGAGGAAGCTTCGAAAACCAGAAAAGAGATTGAGGCGCATGCGGAAGAAGAAGCCTCAAGAATCAGGAAAGAGGCCGAACTTGAGGCCATGCGATTGAAAGAGGACGCGGAGAGACGCGCACGGCAAGCTGTCAACAAGGCGCAAATGGAAGCCGAATCAGAAGCGGAAGAGGCTTGTTCAAAGGTTAAGAGAAAAGCCGAATTAGAGGCCGATAAGGTGATTGAGGATGCCAGACAACAGGCGCAGGAGATTATCAGTAAAGCCAGATTAAATGCCGAGGAAGAGGCCAGAATGAAATCCGCCGAACTTCTTCAGCAAGCAAGACAAAAGGCAATTGAGATAGAGGCTGAAGCCGTTAATAGAGTCATGCAAGACAAAATCCAGGCTAGGGAGGATATAGACAAATACCTGGCGCAAAAGATCACCGAGACCCGGCAGCAAATCAAGAACGACGCAGCAGCGCAAACAGAACCAGTTGAAGGACAGATCGATTTTACTGAACAATCTCCTTTCAACTACCTGGCGGAGATACAAAAACAGCTGGACGGGGAATTAGTAATAAGCAATGATGCCGCTGCTAAGAAAGTAACCGAATCAGGACATAAAGATATATCCGTTGATCATCCTGCCAATGCAAAGGCCGAAGGAGAGGAACAACTCGCCAGGATGAAAGCCCAGATTGAAGCTGAGGCCAGGCGATTGATTGAAGAGGCCCAGAAGCAAGCGCAGGAAATTATCAATAAGGCACAAATGGAAGCAATGTCTGCTGCAAAGCTGGAACCGCCATCTGGTTCTCGCCCCGAAAACACTGGAAGTGAAGCGGAAAGGGAGGCGGCAAGAATCAGAGCTGAAGCTGAGGCAGAAGCCAAAGAGCTGAGGGAACGTGCCCGAAAGCAAGCGCAGCAGATTATCGATAATGCCAGAATAGAGGCAGAGGACGAAGCCCAGGAAGAGGCAAAAGAGCTGAAGAAAGAGGCCCGAAAGCAGGCCCGCCAGATTTTGAGCAAAGCCCAAATAGAGGCTGAAGAAAGGGCAGAAGAGGAAATCAGAAAACGGAAACAAGAGGCAGAAGAAGCTTCTCGGGAGACAATGCGCCAATCCCAGGAACAGCCGGCATTCGAGGAGAAGTTGCCGGAACTATTTGACGGGAAAGTGGAAATAGCTATTGCGCCACCGGTAAATGTCGCACAGCTATTGAGCGTAACACGGTACCTGGAAAACACTCTGAACATCAAAATAATCCAAACATCCGGCTCATGGAACACCGGGAGTGCCATCAGCGTATCTTTGGGTAAGCCTCTCCCCATTTTCAGCCTCTTGAAGGAGATGCCGAATGTGGATGATGTTAAATTGCTCGATGAAGGAAATCAATCCGCCTGGAATCCGACCATAAAGTCGCTGTTTGCCTCGCACTCGGGACAGAACTTGAATAAGAAGATTCTGATCACTATGGCGGGAAATGGGAGTCAACGGGAAAAAAGTAGAGCCAATTCGGAAGAGAACGCCGTCAAGGCGGAGAATCCCGTGTAGTCTGATGATCCCTCGATATAATCATCCAAAGGGGATTTGAGAAAAGCAATGGGACTGAGTAAAGCTGTTGAAAAAAATCTAGTCACGGTCTTGAAGGAGGACGGGTTAATTACCTCCGATCAGTTAGAGCATGTCCTTTCGGTCCATGAGGAAAGCAAGAAGGACATCAGCCAAATTCTGGTAGAGGAGGAGTTGCTTACAGATCAGGAATTAGCCATAATCGCCGGCTTGCAGCATACTGTCCCTGTCATTGATCTTAAGCAGCGCAAAATAGATCCACAGGCATTGAGGATGATCCCGGAAGCGATGGCCCGGCGATACAATGTGATCCCCATAGAAGTGATTGGCGATGTCCTTATGGTAGCCATGGAAGACCCTTGGAATATCCGTGCCATAGAGGATATGACTGCTCAGGCTCGAATGAGCATCTATGAAGTGGAGGCTGTTCCTGCCGATATCCGCAAGTTCATAGATGCCAGCTATAAGGTCAGCAGCGAAGTTGAAAAGGAAATCAGCCATATCCCCGAGGCACAGCACAAGGATGCGTCCAGTAAACAAAAGGCCAAAGAAGAGCGCATTTCCGCCGAAGTGATAGCCCAAACACCTATCGTGCGCGCTGTGGACTTGATCATGGAGCAGGCGGTGAAGGACCGCGCTTCAGATGTTCATATTGCACCTGAAGAAAACAGGGTTCGTATCCGGTATCGCATCGATGGGATTCTTCACGAAGCAATGTCGTTACCTCTTAGTGTCCATCTTCCGCTGGTATCCCGGCTGAAGATTCTTGCCGGAATGAACATCGCGGACCGGCGTCGTCCGCAGGACGGCCAATTTTCTATCAAAACTGGCGGCAGGGCAATAGATGTCCGTGTTGCCACGAGCGATACGGTTAATGGCGAGATGGTCGTAATGCGTATTCTGGATAAATCCTTTGCCCTGCTTGGTTTGACCGAACTCGGTTTCTTGCCGGATGCTCTGGCGAGGTATCAGCACATGTTGAATTCCCCCTTCGGAATTATTCTGTTGAGCGGCCCTACCGGATCCGGAAAGACGACCTCTCTCTACGCATCGGTAAATCAACTCAATGACGGCGAGCGCAACATCATGACCATCGAGGATCCTGTGGAGTATCGTTTCGCCGGGATTAACCAGGTTCAGGTCAATGCTTCTGCAGGCATGTCCTTTTCTGATGGACTGAGAGCCTTGATGAGACTGGACCCTGATATTATCCTGGTGGGCGAAATCCGGGATCGCGAAACTGCTCAAATAGCCGTCCAGGCCTCTCTGACCGGACACCTCGTCCTTTCTTCCATCCATGCTAATGATACTGTCGGGTCCATCTTCCGACTGCTGGATTTGGGAATCGAGCCGTTTCTCATATCGTCATCTCTGGTAGGTGTTGTGGCGCAAAGGATGATACGCCGCGTGTGCTCTCATTGTCGCAAACCCACCAAGGCTCCGGCGGAGGAACGGCTGATCTATGAGCGCGAGTTGGAAGAGAAGCGCTCGGAATTCTATTATGGCAAGGGCTGCAATTCCTGTGCCAATACTGGCTATCGTGGGCGGTGTGGCGTTTACGAAATCCTGGAAATGACTGAGGAATCGAGAAGGCTGGTGTTATCTAACGGTAGCGCCAGTGACATAAGGAAGCAGGCTATCAAGGATGGTATGGTCCCCATGTGGCGTGATGGCATGCTGAAGGTTAAACAGGGGATCACTACCCCGTATGAGTTATTGCGCAATGTTTATTCTATCGCTCAGTAGAGGATGGTAATGGAATGGAATATAAATACATCGCTTACACGAATGATAAGAAGCTGATGAAGGGAACTATCAGCGGTGTCTCGGAGGCTGCAGCAACCCAGGCGTTGATAACACAGGGTTATCAGCCGATCACACTCGAGGTGCGGGCTGGATTGCCCTCGATTGAGGAGGCATTCCCCAGTTTCTTCAAGATAAAACCCAGAGAAGTGATCATGTTCTCCCGTCAGCTGGCCACGCTGCTTGATGCCGGAATCAGTATCGTACCGGCTATTCAGCTGATCCAGGAGCAAACCAGCAACCGGATGTTCAAGAAGGTGATTGCGGATATCAACAATGATCTTCGCGCCGGGAGTTCCCTTTCCGAGGCTCTGTCCAGGCATGAGGATATTTTCGGCGATCTCTTTTGCCAGCTGGTTGCCGCCGGAGAACGCAGTGGCGGGTTGGAACAGTTTTTGCGGCGAGGTGCCGACTACCTGGAAAAAGATCTGGTCATGAAGAAGAAGATCAAAAAGGCGTTGACATATCCCGTCATCGTCCTGGTAGTTGCGGTGATAGTGATTTCAGTGCTCACTGTCTTCGTCTTACCCAAGATGGTGGACATGTTTTCTAACATGGGTTCGGATCTACCTATAACTACCAGAATGCTGATCAGCCTCAATGACTTTATTGGCGCTTACAAGCTTTACCTGTTTGCTGGTATGGGGCTGGCCGTTTTCGGGTTTATTACGTATGTGAAAAATCCAAAGGGCCGTCTCAAACTGGATCGCTTTCTGATCACTGCTCCGATAATCGGAAAGGCCAATCTGATGGGCGAAATGGCCCGTTTTGCCCGAACACTGGCATTGCTGGTTCACGCCGGGTTGCCGTTGCCCGAGGTGATCGCCATTACCAGACAAACCAGTGGAAATATTGTGGTGAAAGACTCATTAGCTAGCGTCCGTACCGGTTTGCTGCAAGGCGAGGGACTTTCTGGCCCGATGGCCAGGGATAAAACCTTCCCCAATTTGCTGGTCCAGATGATCATGGTCGGTGAGGAGAGCGGTAAGCTGGAGTCTACACTGGATACAGTAGCTACGAGCTATGAGACTGAGGCGGATGAGACGATCACCAACATGGTCTCCTTGATTGAGCCGGTGATGACCGTTGTGCTCGCGCTGATTGTAGGGTTTATCGCGCTCTCTGTGATCATGCCGATGTATTCGATGACCGACGCGTTCGAATAGGATAAGGAAATGAAGAAGAAATTCGCTAGATGCCTGTCAATTAAAAAGCGATTGGTTATCAGTGGACAGCCAGGGTTCACGCTGATCGAAGTTCTGGTGGCTGTGGCTCTCATGGCGACGATGGGCGTCGGATTTGTTTCCGCGATGATAACGGGCACCAACTCGACCGGTGTTGTGGAGAAGAAGGTGGATATCGATAATCTGGCTAGGGCGCAGATGGAGTATACCAAGGGCTGCCAGTATAAAGCCGTCGGCGATGGAGGCTATCTAACTATCGATGACCCCACTGTTGACCCCGAGTACCGGGTCACACTGCCCAGTGACTATGACATTCTTGTGGAGCAGACGGCAGTGGATGAAACAGATCCCCCCTATATTCAGATGATCACCGTGACCATCAAACGGGGCTCGGATACTCTTTTGGAGTTGCAAGGATATAAGGTGAATCGATGGCAAAGAAATTAAAGGAAAACCAGCAAGGATTTACCCTGGTAGAGCTGTTGGTGGCTGTAGCGATCTTGGGAGCCATTGGAAGTGCTATGTTCGGGGTTATCTTCGGCATCATGCGCAGCACTGAAGACAATAATGGCCGGGTGGAAGCCCTGACCGGGATCGAATACGCGGCGCATCAGATTGCGGTGGACGGCATGTCGGCCGATCCTGATGATTCTATCATTTCAGACCACAGCGTCACGCTCGGCTGGACGGCCCCCGCGACTGAGGGAGGGGCAACATATCAGATCGTCTATTCTCTATCTGGGACAGACCTCCAGAGACAATCTAACGTAACCCCATTTCTGAAAACGGTGGCCCAGGATGTATCCGATATCACATTTACTGAATCAACGGCCGGGTTCAAGATGTCGATCACCTCGTCCGGTGGCGCTTCCCGGATCAGTGAAACGAGGGAATATGATATTACGCTCAGATTGAACTAATGAACTGAGCGGAAAGGAGGGGACATGTTTCGATTCATGCGCAGAAAAAGAGTTATCAGAGGGCCGAAATCGAGGGAAAGGGGAGCAATCCTTATTGTGGCATTGATTGTGCTGGCTGTTGGCAGCTTGGTGATTCCACCCACCCTGGCGCACATCGGTACGGGGACCAAGACAGTGAACGTCCATAGGGATGCCACGGCCAGGGTGTATGCGGCCGATGCCGGCGTGGAATACGCTTTGAAATATTTGGCCTCTCACGATCCCCAGCCAACCTATTACAAAACAACAACTCCCACTACGCTGAATGACAACACGGTGACTGTGGAAATGTGGGCTCAGGCCGATGGCACATTCAAAATCATCGCTGCGGCGGAGGATGCCGAGGGCAGGACAACTTCCACTGTGGCTTACGCCGATGTGGTGGCGACTACGGTAGATCCTCTGGAATACGGCGTTTTTGCACTGGGAAATGGTAATCCGGGAGACGACTGCAACAATGCCGATATTTATCTCCAAGGAGATGTTGGCTATGAATCATCGGTTGAAGACGATGCGAAGCCTGCTAAGATTTATGCCAATGGCAATATCTGTCTGGGGGGAAGTGTGCTATTAAAGGGCAGTGCTTATGCTACCGATGTGGACGGCATCGACGCACTGATGTGTACAGATGATCCCTCTGGCACCTGCAAAAAAGGAATAACAGGAACAGCTACGGAAGAATACTTCGAATTACCGGAGCCGGACATGGGGATTAGCACGAAGGTTTCCGATGTGAACGACAAGTTCGACCCTGGTGATTCATTTATCACGCTACCCGCGGGCACAAAAATAGATGCAGACACAGCAGTTCTATTCTACGATGATCCAGTGAAAGTCTCAGGCTCACTCACTCTGTCCGCAAAAAAAGGGGACTTCACGGTCACCTTCAATGGTGGCCTGTTGATAGAGGGAGATCTCAACATCGAGGATAATGGGACCATCGGATTAACCATAGGCGCGGATGTGTATGTAACCGGCGGTATGACCAGCGGTCAACAATCCCAGTTGAAAATAGAGGGGGCATATGCCTTGATGATTGAAGGCGATGTTTTGCTCAACGGCGGCGCTCATATAAATGATCCAGATGATCGGCCACCAGCAGCGCAATTGCCCTTTATCGTTTCTTGTAATGGAAACATAACTCTCCAGGGAAACAGCGGAGTGGCAGCCATTCTTTATGCAGCCAACCTCGACCCCGACCCCAACAAACCACCAAAGGGTACTATCGACCTCGGAGGTGGCCCTGATCTGTACGGAATAGCCCTTGCTGACCGAGTCGTATCGCATGGAGGTAACACGATCGTGTATCCGACCGATGCTTACGGCATGGACAGCTTTACTTCGGTCGATGCCGGAAAAACAACCATTGAATACTGGAAGGTGAACTAACGCAGTGGAAGCGAATGAGTTTATGTCCTCAATAACGTTCAGACAAAGGTGATCTTGCTAGTTTGATTACCGAAGGGAAGGAGAGTCATATGACAATATCAGAAAACGTTGAGCCTAATGAAATCCCTGTGATTCCTGAAGGGGAGAAGAAGAAAAGGCCGGGTCTTTTCTCAAGGTTGAAAACCAAGCTCGGGAATCTGCCCCTGCTGTCTCCGCTGGCCAGGAAAGCCGGGGGCGTGAAGAACTTCAAGCAGTTGCAGGTGCTGACGAAGCCTATATTCATTGTGCCGGCATTCATCATCATCTATGTTGGCTTTGGGATGGCATATCAGAGTAAGCAAACGGAATATGATGACCTTCAACCTCAGATTGCCGCGCAGCAAAAGGCGCTGAGCGTACCTGCCTCCACCACCAATCTGGAAGGGCTGCAAGTGCAGCTCTCAGATGCGCAAGCGGAACTGGAAAGAGTCCAAAGTTCTCTGCAGGCTTTGGCTCTGCCCACCCCGGCGCAGAATATCGATATCTATAATGAAATCGTGGATTTCGGAGCGGCGAATTCTCAGCCTGTTCAGATTACCAGCATCAAGGCTTCCGGTCTGGTGATGTCCAAGAAGGGCCAGCAGGATACCATGTCATATACCGTTAGCGTGGATGGGAGCAGAACGGCATTGCTGGATTTTATCGCCAGACTGATCTCCAGTCAGGACTTGCTGCATGGCATGGCGATCACCAGGATTAATCTTGCGGATAAAGAGGAATTTCAGACTCTCACCCTGGACCTGAGCATCCTTGCCCAGCCGCAAGCTATTTCCAAGGATACGACCACACCCTAAAGTTGGAGATGTAAGATGAGTGAAATAACTACCATCACTATCGAGAGTACGGACCTGAGATTCATGGTTTCCGATGGGAGCCAGATTAAGCGTTGGGGAAGTGTTCCTCTTGAACCCGGCATTGTCAAGGATGGTCTGATTCTTGAGCCCGATGCCATGTGCGGCGCCTTAAGCGAGCTCATTGCCTCAAAGCAGATGGGGAAAGGAAACGTTATTGCCGGGCTCAGTGGCTTTAAGTCCGTCCATCGCAACATCGAATTACCCAAAATGCCGAAGAAACTGATTGGAGATGCCATTCTGGCCGAGGCCAAGAGGGTAATGCCCATCTCTCTGGAGCAGATATACGTCTCATGGCAGAACCTCAGCCAGAAGAATGACGAACTGCAGCGGTTTTTCCTGCTGGGCGTCCCGCAGAACATGATGGATGCTCAGATACACTGCTTGCATCATGCAGGGATTGAGCCCCGCATGATGAATCTTAAACCGCTGGCATTGGCGCGTATGGTCAATCGTGCCGAGGCATTGATCATTGATATCGAACCTGAGGGTTGCAGCATCATCCTGATCGCGGGCGGCATTCCGGCCATCATGCGGAGCATCGTGATGAATCCGGACTATTCCTCATCCGATAGGGCCCAGTACATCCTGCAGGAATTTGATCGAACGCTGCAGTTCTATGAATCCAGTTATGTCGATCACCCGCTGGGCCCGGAAACCCCCATATTTCTTACTGGGTTACTGTCCGGCGAGGAGGAACTCACTCAGGCGATAGCATCGGGCGCGGGATATCATATTGAGCCATTGGAATCTCCCCTTGCCTGCCCTGCGGATTTCCCGCTGGCTCAATATGCGGTCAATACCGGTCTGGCACTGAATGGGGGGGCAGGTGGTGCAAGGCGAGCTTCTGCAGACGGCTGGTTTCTGATCACTGATCTGAACATCATGCCTGATGTGTATCTTCCCAAGGGCTTTCCGGTGAAGAAGGCTCTGGTTCTTGCCGGAGTTGTGGCGGGAATCGCTCTGGTGTTGCCGCTGTATCAGATGGTCAGTTCCGCCGCCGATAAGGTCAGCACAGCCGAGGCTCAAAGCGAGAGTCTCAAACAACAGCTTGCCAGTCGGCAAGCCCAAACTGCGCGAACCAATCAGCAGGTGGAGCAGTTGGAAAAGGACATCGAGCGAATACAATCGGAAACGCAGGCTATCCCTGATATGGATAGCATCCTCCTCGGACTGCAAAATCAGCGTCAGCGTGTCTATGACGCCCTGTCCTTGGCCATAGTCCTTTCACCTGGAGATATCAACCTGTCTTCAATATCCTATGCCAACAATGGGCTGGACCTGAAGGGCGATGTGACCACTGCCACTGAATCAGGAGAACAGACAACTGGATTCCAGATCAGTTTAATGCTCGTAGATGAATCGATTGCATCCGGTACGGCTGATAATGCGGATTACGGATGGCAAGGGGGAGGGGGTGCTTATTATGGTGGTTACAGGAGTGTGATCGACTATGCCGATCGTCTGAGGGACAAGACCGACTGGTTCTCCGATGTATATGTTTCTTTCATCAATTCCACCGAGTCCTCTGTTGATAGCGGTGAAGACAGTGAAGGCGGTGTTTGAGGCGGCTATTGAGGAGTATCCCTCAAAGCTATGGTATTCAGTGTTGGGCCAGATATACCAAAACAGGGCTTAGTAAATTTGTCAGACATCACTTGAAATGATGGCAAGGAGATAAGATGGACATCAAAGCGTTACTTCACCTAGCGGGCGAAAAAAGTGCCTCAGACCTCCACCTCATTGCTGGAGGGTATCCCGTATTGAGAATCGATGGGAGACTCATCAGCATCGATTGTGATCCGATCATGCCTGCAGATATGGCACTGGCCTTCGATTCGATAACCGATGAAAGTCAGCAGAAAGCCTTCTTCCGCAATCTGGAGTTGGACTTCGCCTATGCTCTTTGTGAAGGCACTCGTTTCCGGGTGAACGCGTGTCGGCAGAAAGGGAGCATCAGCATGGTCTTTCGCCGGGTGAACTGTCCGCCACCCGGCATTGAACAGATGAATCTGCCGCTCGTATGCAAAGATTTGATCCATAAACCCAATGGACTGGTGCTAATAACCGGGCCAACCGGTTGTGGCAAATCAACTACCTTGGCAGCGATGATAGGCTACCTTAATAAAACTGAAGAACGCCGGGTGATCACGATTGAGGATCCTATAGAATACTCCTATGTAAGTGGTCGGTGTGTCATCTCGCAGCGCGAGGTGGGGTTGGATACCCACTCCTTTGCTGCGGCACTGAAGCATGCGCTTCGCCAGGACCCGGATGTGATTCTGGTAGGAGA
This sequence comes from Dehalococcoidia bacterium, assembly GCA_028711995.1. Taxonomy (NCBI): domain Bacteria; kingdom Bacillati; phylum Chloroflexota; class Dehalococcoidia; species Dehalococcoidia bacterium. The sequence goes on from JAQTRE010000029.1 coordinate 23,298, forward strand.
GATGCGAGACCTGGAGACAGCAAGCATGGTATTGATGGCTGCCGAGACCGGACACCTGGTTTTATCTACCGGACATGCCTCCAGTGCGCCGATTGCCGTAGATAGAATAATCGACCTTTTCCCCACTGCCCAACAGACGTTAGCCCAATCAAGGATGTCGGCAGTAATTCAAGGAGTAATGTGTCAGACGTTACTGCGGCGGGTGGATGGATTAGGGCGGGTGCCCGCGGTGGAGATAATGCTGGCAAATGCAGCGGTGAGGAATCTCATTCGAGAGGGGAAAACTCATCAGCTGGCCAATGTCATCCGCACCAGTCAACAAATAGGGATGTGTCCCATGGATACAGCTCTTATGCGCCTTTTTAATGACGGAATGATCTGTAGAGAGGATGTCCTGACCAACTGTGTGGATAAAGAGGAAATTGTGAGGATGATCGGGGAGTCAACGCAGCTTGATAATAGCGGTGATACAGGTCAATTCCTCGATGAAGTGGCAAGCGCGATCGGTGAGCAAAAGATGACAAACGGCGCTGGTAATGGACATGGACCTTCGGTGGGAAATCAACTGAACCGTTCGGCTCACCCCGCACGGAGGTAGGAGTTACTCTTATCTTGCATCTTTAACTATAGGAGACTGTCGAAAAAGAAGTTAGAGCAGATGTCTTGATTTGACATCTGCTCTAACTTCCTCCGCCTTTTCCAAAAATCGGGAGCATCTGATTAGAACTGCACCGTAGCAGCAATGCTTCAAGTTCCTCAATTTTCCTCTCCGGAGCCCAACCTCTTCACGGATGGAATGTAAACAGTATCGAGTTTTTGTATACTTATCCTTGACCATCTGTTGACTGTTCAGTAACCGGCATATTTACTTTCTCATGGTATTCTGATTCAAACTCAAGGAAAAGCTGACTTTCCGGCATAATGCACTGGAGATAAGACAGGGAGTCAGAGATGAGAGAAAACGCAAGATTCGGCGCCCGCAACGAACCCATCATGAAGATGAGCATTAGAGAAGCTAAACTGATGACGCTTCTCATCGGGCTGGTGAGTGATCGGTGGCAGGGAGACCGGTTGAATATGCTCCCACACCATGGCTTTACTCGTGAGGACGTCCAGAATCTCAGCGGACGGTTGCTTGAGTTTAAAATGCTCAATATCACCTATCCAAACAAGAGGGATGGTTCGAGATATCCGGGTAGTTTGGTGGCCAATCGGATACAAGGTCTTACGGCAGGTAGTGCGCGATAATTTACAACGTCATGCCGTTTGCCATCGCTGCCAGATTAGGCCTTGCCACTTTCGTTTCTATTCTGACTGTTTGGGCGATATGCTCATCCTCTAACCCGTCTTCGGGGATAAAGGTATGGCGCCAGGGCGGCTTGGCAGGGCAAAAATCAGGGGAATGCTGCTGAAAATGAGCAAGGCCAGGCCTGCGAAGACAAGGCAGAAACCGTGCGATAGATCCTTGTTGCTGTTCAAGACCAAGGAGACAACCACAGTCGCCACTGAGGCCCCCGAATTCATGAACATCATCCTTATCCCCGTAAGCGTGGCTGCCCGTTCGGGCTTAAGATCGATGCAGGCGTTGCTTACTGCTGTGGCAATGGCCCCCAGTCCAAATCCGGACAGCGCCATGATGAAGAGGAGTAGGCTGGTACCTCCCAAATGCAGGCCGAGAATGTCCATGCTTTGCGGCTGGATGGCAAGAAAGACAAAGCTGAGTCCCATAGCGGTAGTGCCAAGCAACATGGGCAAACGATAGCCCCATCGGAGTATGAAGAAGCTGATGATGGATGAAGTTATCAACATGGCTACTGACCGTGGCGTCGTGATGGCGCCACTCTTAAGAGTGGTCTCATGATATACATAGACTGCATACATAGGCACAAAGCTGGCAGTAATCGATGTGCAAGAACCATACATGGCATTGTAGGCGTTTGAAGCCGCGAAACGTCGATCCTTGAGGAATGCGAGATCGATGATGGGGTCGGAAACTCTGCCCTCCCGCCGGATGAAGATCACGATGATCGCGATGCCGATGGTGAGCAATGCAATCACCCATATCCAGGGAGTCCCATCCGGCTTTATGAGGCTGAGGCCAATCATAATTGCAGAGAGAAATCCGGCTACCATTCCGATACCCGGCAGGTCCAGATAACCCTCTGCCCTTTTCCCCGGACGCAGCAGTAACACCGCAATGACGAAAGCGGCTGCCAGCACAGGGAGGTTGACCCAGAATAACCATCTCCATCCCCAGGCAGAAGTGATCCAGCCGCCAGCGTTGGGTCCGGCGATCATGCCAAACGGGTAGATGCTGATCAAGAGCCCTACAGCTTTTTGACGCGAGGTCGGAAACTCGTTGGATACAATCCCGACGGCGCAAGAGGCGAGGGCTCCGGCACCGAGGCCTTGAATGAGACGAAAGAGGATAAGGAGTTCCACATTGGGTGCCAAGGCACAGAGTAGTGTGCCTAAGATAAACGTCAAAAGGCAAGATATGAACACTGACTTCTGGCCAAACGTGTCGCTGAGTCTTCCCCCCAGTGCTACACTTATGGTGTATGTCAGCAGGTATCCACTCATAATCCAGCCAACCAGAATCAGTGAGGCATGGGAAGAAGAATGGATCGTCGCCAGCGCTACAGACAGAGCCGTGGAACTGAAAGTGGAGAGGAACAATACCACACCGACAGTGCCAAAGACGAAATATCTGCGCACATTCCTCATTATACGGATTTCTATTCAAAAAAGTAATCGGTTTGTCCAGCAGACAATGTTTTCATTTGACTAAATGTTGGTTTGAGGGCGGAGTGAATGGTGATACGTCAACCAAAAAAGAAAGAATCCAGTCAAAACCGAGCAGAACCGTCAACGACCAACGAGACTATGAAATATCCATCCAAATCTGTACAGTTGGAAGCTCAAAAAGGTGTGATATCGGGTTATGATGGTATCCGTTTGCCTTTCTTCTTTCTTTCCAGAAGATTCTTCTCGAACTCATCCCTGGTAAAAGGCCTTCCGTGTCCGGGATAGAAGGCCTCACAGCCGACAGCGAACAATTTTTCCCAGGTTCTCAATAGCTCTTTTTGATCATCGGCATAAGGAGGATATACGGTCTTCTCGGAGACATTGAAAAACGTGTCTCCAACGAAGGCGTGTTTGTCTTCAATGATCACACTGAGCGATCCTGAAGTATGCCCTGGAGTCGGCAAGATATATCCGTCTATTCCATATCCCTTCAAATCGAATTTGTCGGCGATCGCTATGTCTGGAATCACAGGCGGATATTCACAAATTCTCTTCCCGATGATGGTTCCCAGTACGAACAACATTTTACTGACCATGTTTGTGCCTTTGGGAAGCTTACAAAACCCATTTCTCAACCACTCGACTTCAGTTTCATGAACAACAATCCTTCCCCCGGTAATATCTCTTAATGCCTTTGAATTCCCGCAGTGGTCGAAGTGAGCATGGGTGAGAATAATCAACTGAATGTTCCCAGGCGAAACGGGTGCCTGACGCAAAGCATCTATTATCTGTTGCTCTTTCTTTCTGTCCCCGGCATCGATCAGAATGGCTTGCTTTCCGTTTGTTACTATATAGGCATTTGATGTTCCCATCGGAATGGGAATGATTTGGCTCTTAAATTTCGCTTCCATGCCGCTGCTTTTTTTGCCTTCCTTGAAATGATGGGATATCGACTGACTTCCTTTTGATCGCATTCAGTGCAATTCTGTTGTATCCCCATCTCAAATTTCCACTCTATCCTACCATTTTCTTCCTGTCCGGCAAAGGGTGTAAGTGGGCGACAAACAAGCTGTAATCGCTCACATACAACAGCCTTATGGCATGGAAGAGTATAACTCATGCGGTTTGTGGCGCGAAGTATCCTTTGTTATGGTGTCCGAAGTGCCGGAAGAGGATGCTGGTAGGGAAAGTGAGAAGACGAGAGAATTATCTTGTGGGATAGTTGAGCAACTTGAGTTCGAGATCGACAGGTGGGAAGTGGCAGAGGATCATAGGGGCCTAGCAATTCCGTTGAACCACTCAGGTTTGATGCTCTCTGCTTGTTATTGGAGGATGGGGCACTATGTTTTCCTAAGGAAGCAGCATCCCGGCGCTATCGGTAAACTTGAGTAGGAGATAAGGGTAAATTCCGAGGACGAACACCCCGAGAGTAGATACCGCAAGGGTGATCTGCAAGGCGCCCGAAGAAGGCACCTCTTCTTCAGATTTTGTCTCGCCCAGGAACATCACCCTGATCACTTTGAAGTAGTAAAAGGCGGCAACCACCGAGTTCACCACGGCCAAGATCACCAGCCACAGCATACTGGCATCTATCGCCGCTTTGAAGACGACCAGTTTGGCGATGAAACCGGCTGTGGGCGGCATTCCGGTGAGCGAGACCAAACAGATTCCCAGCACCAACGTCAACAGGGGAGATCGCTTGATCAGACCGGAGAAGTCGCCGATTTCGTCGCTGTTGATCTTGTTGCTGACGGCAATGATCGCAATAAAGGCCCCCAGATTGGCCAGCGCATAAACGGCAAGGTAAAAGAGGATTCCGCTCTGGCCTTCCCCGTACGGCGTAAGCGATACGCTATCGTTGGTAGAATATGCCGCAGCCAATCCCATCATGAGATATCCGGCTTGAGCCACTCCTGAATAGGCCAGCAACCGCTTGATGTTCGTCTGCTGGATGGCGATCACGTTTCCGACGGTCATGGTGATGGCGGCCAGAACAGCGAAGAGCACGCTCCAATCGTCGCGCAGCCACTCGGGAGATCCGAAGCCGGTGAAGAAAATGCGCATGATCACAGCAAATCCGGCAGCCTTGCTGGCGACGGAAAGATAAGCGGTAATCGGCGTTGGCGCGCCTTCGTAGACATCAG
>JAQTRE010000030.1 GCA_028711995.1 Dehalococcoidia bacterium
CATTCAATCTCAGCCTGACCCAGAAGGAAATCGCCTCGGCCATCAAAGGAGTTTTGCCTGACTCATGGGCACAAGCAAGATTCCAGGAAGTCGTCTACAGCATGGCAACCTACGTGAAAGGCGAGTCCAACAGCATCGCGATAACCATAGACCTGTCAGATCGAAAAGCAGCGGCCCTTCAGGTCTTGGCAGAAACGGTAGACAGGAAATTGAGCCCCCTCTTCTCGAGTTTACCCACTTGCAGCCTGGCAGAGTTCCAGAGATCCCTTCAGAACCTGCCACCCAGCGGCATTCCCTCTTGCAGGCCTTACGGAGTATCTTACGAGCAGTTCAAAAGCATGCTCCCTGTCTCCATTACCGATGTTCTCCAGCAAATGGTCATAGACCGGATACCGGACCGATGGACCTACACCGATGCCGATATCAGACGATCAATGGGCGTAGACAATCAAGAAATATTGGACAAGGCTCGCGGTTGGGTTCAAACGGGTTACACCTTCACCGATGCCGATCTCAAGGATGAACTGAATAGCGATGAAGAAGAAACCCTTGAGGATATCCGCGGATGGATCGCCGATGGCTATACCGTAGACCAGACAGACCTCCGCGATGCGATTTCAGATAAAGAGAGCGACCTTGACTCGTTCGACGATGCTCGCAGCGCCATTCATTCGGTCCGAAAATGGCTGTGGGTCATAATCCTCATTCCCTTCATCGTGCTCATCGCTATCGGCTTTCTGGCGGGACGGGATTGGAAAGGACGGGTATTATGGGCATTTACGACCCTCTTTATCGCCTCGCTGATCATCTATGTTGCCCTGACTGTAGCCTATTCCCATTCCATCAAACCGGACATCAAAGACGCCTTTGAACTATCGGACAAGACAGGACTTGAACTGGTCCTGCTGGAAAAGGGCCAAGAAGTAGCGGTCAATTTTGGCGATAGCTTTTTTGGCGGAATCAAGACCCGAGCCATCTGGACCATGATCTTCTCTGTCCTGATTGTGGGGGGAACAATTGCCTGGGAGACCAAAGGAGAAGACGCCAAGAGGATGATACGGACGCGTCGAAGGCGATCCGGACACGAGGATCAGAGCCACCCGATAAGCACGGGTCGATTCTAACCAAAGCATCCATTTAATCTCTTTCGAACTCGATTTCCAGGACTCGCCGGGTCGAAGGAGTCACCTTTGCCCGATCGTCGATGCGCCAGCCAACCACCCAGAGAATTTGGCCCCAGGAACAGAGCAGCGGAACCCGATCTCTCCAGGCACGGGGAATTTTGGCGTCAGTCATGAAATCCTGGAGTTTTTTGGACTCCTGCATTCCCAAAGGCTGAAATCGATCACCCTCTCGGCGGCTTCTGATAGTAAGATCAGCGCCGGTCAGATCGAAATCGAATACGGCCCTGTAAACCCCCGATTCCTGAACCCTGCATCCTGAATCCCAATCCCTGATTTGCGCCTTGACGCCCCAGCCGGAGATGAGCAGTTCACCTGGGACAGCCAATTTGTGTTCCCCTTCGAATTTCGGCAAGGGGCAAGGGGCCTCTTCCTCTGTTGTGATCAGGCTCTGGGTGTAATCGCCCCAGAATAACAGTCCTTCGGGCAGGAAGAGCTTCTTGCCTGCCGGATGCTCCATCGCCTCCAGCAGGCTTTCGATGTGAACCTCTTCGATATCTCTCAACTCTCCCAGCAACTTTTCCAGCACCGAACGGAGCAGATACCGCTTCAGGGAAAGAGAAAGACCCGCAAACGCTTTATTGTCGAGGGCAATGCCATCAGGCCGCTCACTGGCGACGGATTCCCAGAGCTGCGATACAGTTGCATCGATTTGATCCATGTCAGCTACAACAATCCGAGCTGTGCGGGTGAGATTTTCCCGGATGTTGGAATTATAGCCCTGAAGGATCGGCATCAGCTCAGAGCGGATACGATTGCGCAGGTATTTTGGTGAGAGATTGGAGGAATCGATTCTCGGAGAAAGATTGCATTGGCTGCAGTAAGCTTCGGTCTGCTGCCGGGTGACCTCCAGAAGAGGGCGGATCACCCTCAGGGAACCGCCCGGCAAATGCCGGCGAAAGAGCGGCTGCATACCTCGAAGTCCCGCCATTCCCGTTCCCCGGATCAGGTGCATCAGAATGGTCTCGGCCTGATCATCGGCGGTATGTCCCACTGCCACGGCATCAGCCCCAACCGACTTGGCAACCCGGCTGAAAAAGGCATAGCGGACCTCTCGGGCAGCTTCTTCCAGGGAAATCCGTTTCTCGACCTGGTATGAAGAGACATCGCGCTCCTCGATGATGACAGAGAGCGCCAATTTCTGTGCCAGTTCGGCAACATATCGGGCATCGCCATCCGACTCCTCGCCTCGCAAGCGGTGGTTCAAATGAGCGACGTGAAGATTGAGTCCAAGTTCATCCTGTAACTGCGCCAGAATGTGCAGGAGGCAGACGGAATCGGCCCCGCCGGAAACCCCCACAACCAGAGGGCCGGGCGCTTCAATAAGCTGATGGTCGTCAATAAAACGCCGGACCTGCCGGGACAACTGCTGGTCAATCTTCATCAGGATTTATCTCCCTCTGATCTACTCCCTCGATGCGAGAGGGTCCTACCCCAGATGGCAGGTATCGTTGAAGCAAACCAGCCGGGCCTGGCTGCCGAAAAAATCCAGCGTGGTAATGCTGGCCACATTCATCCCGAATCTGCGGAATTCTGAAAGGCTCAAATCAAGCGTCTTGCAGAGAAGACTCAAGATAACAAAGAAATGGCTGACCACGATCACTTTGCCGGAATGGCCGTTATTGAGTATGCCCTGGACAGATTCCCAAACCCGCTCCTGAACTTCCGGCAGAGACTCGCCACCCGGCAGCCGGGCCGCGGCGGCATTAATCGTCCAGAGTCGATAGAACTCCGGGTATTTGCACTTCACATCGGCAACCTGCACACCATCGAGTTCCCCCGCACTTATTTCTTTCAACCCATCGATGCCCTTTATCGGCAGCCGATGAAACCGATTGATCGCTTCGGCTGTCTCCAGGGCTCGTCTGAGCGGACTGGTGTAAATCGCTTCCACAGTTTCCTTTTGAAGGGATCGAGCGATCAAAGCCGCCTGTGCTATTCCCAGTTCGTTGAGAGGAAGATCGTGTTGTCCCTGCAACCGCCGTTGATGGTTCCAATCCGTCTCTCCGTGTCTGACCAGAATGAGTCGCATTACCCCGCTCCGAAAACCAGTTTTGTGCGATGGACAGACCTGGGTAAACCGGAAATTCCCATCGCCAGAATCACTTGCTCCGGCCTGCCCGATCCGCTTCCGTCACTGCAGAGCCTCATGCCAAGGGTATAACAGGATTCACCCCTGTCGATAATCCAGACGTCATCGATCAGCGCCCTCAAATCGTAACGATGCACATCCTCACCTCTGGCATGCTGCCACGGCAGAGTCACCTTCCCCAGTAAAGACCGAATCAATGCAGCCACTTCCTCAATGCCCTTGTCTGATTCCACTTCAACCCGATATTCCGAAAAACGGAGCTGGGATTGGAGCGAAGGGAGTCCGGGCCATAGCTCTTTTGCACCCAGTATGCTGACGCCCACGGGCAACTGCCTTCCTACCGCCTGGGTAAAGAATTCCAGCGACACCCTTCTATCAAAGAAAAGGTCCATCAACTCCCCCTCGCTGGTAACCCCAATGGCCAGCGGTGCCGCGATGGAGATTCTGGGATGAGGATTGAACCCCTGCGAGTACGTGAGAGGCATCCCTGCTCGGCGCAGCGCCCTTTGCCAGAGACGCATAATATCCAGATGGGTAATGTATTTCACTTCACCGCTACGGCTGAAGGTAACGCGAACTCTCTGCTGCGGATCAGGCTTTGATGACAAGTACCTTTTCAATCTTGACTCCCTTCATTTCGGTCACAGTAAGGGTAACCTCCTCGTGCTTAAGCCGCTCTCCCTCTTTCGGGATGTGACCCAGCGCATGGAGGATAAATCCGGCCAGGGTTTCATAATCCCCCTCCGGCAACCCCAATGCAAGCTCTTCATTCGCCTGCTCCAGCTTCATCCCGCCACTGACCTGATAGGTATTGAAGCCAATGGTCTCAACCGGCTTTTCGCCTACCGCCAACTCATCGCCTAATTGCCCTACGATTTCCTCCAGTATCTGCTCAATGCTCACCAGGCCAGCCGTGCCGCCGTACTCATCCACCACAATGGCCATATGAATATTCTGTTCCTGCATCTCGCCAAAAAGCTCTCCGATGATCTTGGTCTCCGGAACAAAATGCACCGGCCGAGCCAAATCGGTGACCACACTTCCTTCACCCAATTCTTTCTTGGCTTGCGCCATCAGCACATCTTTGATCCCCAGAACGCCCACCACATGATCCCTCATGCCTTCGAAAACAGGAAAGCGGGCATGCGGCGCTTGCGCATATATCTCCAGAAAATTTTCAAGCTTGGTATCTTTTTCCACCCACACGATATCCGTACGCGGCGTCATGATCTCGGCGACCTGACGATCCCCGAACTGGAAGACTCGCTCCATCATGTCTGCCTCATCCTCTTCCACAGCTCCCTCGTCACGCCCCAGAGAAATCATGGCCCGGATTTCTTCCTCGCTGATGAGGCCGCGTGGCGCTTCTCCCCCGCCAACAAACTCTCCCACACTCGAGGCAATTTTGGCCAGAATCAAGGTCACAGGGGACATGATTGTGGCAATGATCCTCATTGGATTGACATAGAGCAATGCCATTCGCTCGCTGGTACGAGTGGCGACGATCTTGGGAACGATCTCAGCAAATATCAACAGCATGATCGTGACAGCAACAGTGGCTACCACCACTCCCACCCCTTCCCCCAGGACATCCACGGCGATCAGCGTGCCCAACGCGGCAGCGGCCGTATTGACGAAATTATTGCCCAGAAGCACAGTCGCCAGCAGCCGATCAGGCTGCTGGACCATTTTCTCCACCTCGTCAGCGCCTGCAACGCCGCTGCTCACCATATGCCGGATTCGCACTCTCTGCAGGGAGATGAAAGCCGTCTCCGAGCTGGAGAAGAAAGCTGACGTCATAAGGCATAGGAAAAAGAGGATCAGATAGATCAAATTGGCATTCTCACCCATATCGTTTCATTCCTCCCCTTGCGTGAATTCCCAGGTGATCTCTCCCCAAAGAGTATCGTGATGTTCGCTCCGCAGAGCAGCCAGAAGCAATCGATTGGTCAGAGGTTCTTCGCTCTGTGTAACCACCTTGAGATAATTGCTCGTATGCCCGATCCATAAATCTTCCTTTCGCTCCTCCCACAAGACCACGAGCGTCTTCCCCAGGAACGCGCGGCGAAATCTCCGGGCGCTTTGCTGCGCCAGATCGATCATGGCATGGCTTCGATCTTTTTTGACCTTCTCCGAAACCTTATCCGCCATTCGCGATGCGGCAGTCCCGGAACGCGGGGAATAGGGAAAGATGTGCAAATTGGCAAAACCCATTTGCTCGCAAAACCGATAGCTTTGTTCGAATTCCGCCTCACTCTCTCCGGGGAAGCCGACAATGACATCGGTGGTAATCGCAACATCAGTCATTGCAGCCCTGACCGCATCCACCGTCGCATGGTACTCCTCGGTGGAATACGCTCGGTTCATGCGGCGGAGCACAGAATCGCTGCCGCTTTGAAGCGCCAGATGGAGATGACGGCAGATTCTCTCATTGTCTCTCCAGAGCCCAATCAAGGAAGGCGAGATTTCCCTTGGCTGCAGTGAGGACAGCCGAATCCGTTCAATGTTTGTTTCATTCAGAATATGCCTCAGCAGCCCTTCGAGTCCACCCGGGCTGTTGTGAGCTCCGATTCTGGTTCCGGTGAGAACGATCTCTTTGCATCCCGCCTCAACCATAGAGTTGACTTCGCCAATGACCGCTTCCGCTACAACGCTGCGCTCACGGCCTCTGACATAGGGCACGATGCAATAGGAACAAGGATGGTTGCACCCATCCTGAATCTTGATCATTGCCCGGGTTCGAAGAAGCAATGGCGCTAAATCATGGTAGCCGTTGCCATTCTCAGGAGAGCCAGGATAACCCAGCCGGACCTCCACCAGTTCCACCAGGCGATCCTTATCCCTGTTGCCAACAACCATGTCCACGCCTTCAATCCGGCCCAACCCTGCGGCATCTCGGTCTGCATAACATCCGATCGCAACGACCAGTGAGGCGGGATTGTTTCGTCGAAAATTGCGCAGGTATTGCCGGCACTTGCGGTCGGCAATGTGAGTCACGGTGCAGGTATTTAAAACAAAAATGTCAGGGGTTTCATCTGGAGACACCAGCCCATATCCGGCCAAAACAAACCGGCGCGCCAGCGACTGGCTCTCCGCCTGATTGAGTTTGCAGCCGACAGTCTGCAAAGCGACAGTGGCTTTGAAAAGGCTGCAAGGATCACCTTCCCCTTCAGCTCTATTCATTTCATTCCCTGCGGGGCATCGCCTGGAGTTTATCCAGCGCAAAGGTCACGGCGACCAGAATGCCGGAATCATCCCCCAAGCTTGAGCAGACTACCCTCGCTCCGTTTTTGAAATCCGGCATGGCCTGTTCGGCTATCACCTCACGGATGGGACCCAGAAGCAACTCGCCCGCATTGGATACCCCCCCACCAATAATGACCACCTGGGGATCGAAAATGTGGATGAGGGACACAATGGCAAAGCCCAGGCTGGTCCCGGCGTTTCGCATGACCTCGCATGCCAGAGCATCTCCATCACGGGCAGCCTGTACCACCATCTCTGCCCTTATCTCGGACAAGCTGCTGCCGACAAATGAGGAAAGCCTGCTGCTCTCCCCCCTGGAGATCCTTTTCGAAGCCATGAGCGCGATAGCAGGCCCGGAAGCCATAGCTTCGAGATGCCCTCTTCCGCCGCAATTGCACATCGGCCCCTGTGGGTCAACGACCATATGTCCCAACTCGGAAGCTGAAATCCTGGAGCCCCGCAGCAATTCTCCTCCGGTAATCACGCCCCCACCAATGCCCGTGCTGACGGTGATATAGATGAGATGATTACACCCCCGGCCCGATCCTAACCGGTTCTCTCCCAAAGCAGCCATATCGGCATCATGCTCCAGCCAGACTGGCAGCCGGAATTCTTCTTCCAACAGCGCCTTCAACGGCACATTCCGCCAGGTAGGAAGGCTGGGAGGAGTTAAAATTACCCCTCTTGCCGGATCGATCGGTCCGGCTGAGGCCACCGCGATCCCTCTCACTTTTTCAAAATCGACACACGAGGCAGTTTTGCGTATCAGCGTTTTGAGCCGCTCAACGCCATTCTGAGGGCCTTTTTCAGCCTGTGTTCGCTCCGCATTCCTGGCAATGAGCTTGCCGCTCCCATCAGCAAGAGCAACTCTCAGATTCGTACCGCCGATATCGATCGCTATGATAAAACACTCATTCACGGCTCAAAAGCACTGCCTTTCAGATGGCTCCCTTAGCTTAGGATAGCATAATTAACCATATACAAAAAGAACTCCGGCAACCCTTGACAGGCCATTTCATAAGACCTAAAATAGCACCAATGTCATCAACCACGCTTCGCGGGAAGAACCATCGAGGGGACAAGATAGTCCTTCGGGAGAAGCGGCTTACCGATGCCGTCAGCGACTACGCATGGGAGACAGATGGCGAACTGATGGATTTGGACGCAGCCGAGGCGCTTCAGATGCCCTTTGCCGAATTCCTGGTGCACTATGCCGAAATCATCAATCATCAAAACAAGCGAAACCACCGATTTGGGATTGAGACCCTGGACGGAAAGTATATCGGAAACTGCGGCTACTATAACCTCGACCCCATCAGCAAAGAAGCGGAAATCGGCATAATGATCGGGGACCGCGAGTACTGGGGAAAAGGATACGGCTCGGATGCAGTGGCCACGCTGGTGCGGCATGTCTTCCTTGATGTCGGACTCGAAAAAATACGTTTGCTCACCTTGAACTCAAATATCAGAGCTCAGATGTGTTTTGAGAAGTGTGGGTTTGTCAGTTCCGGCCGCATGGTAAAAAATAAATATGAGTTTGTGGTGATGGAATTATACCACGCCAAACCCAAACCATCCTCAAGAAGACGCAATGTAAAGAAGTAACCGCCCTGTCGGAAAGCCTTCTGCACCACCCAACCAGATATTTTCTAGATATACAGTCCGCCGGTAGCGTTAAGCACATTCCCAGTAATCCACGAAGCTTCATCCAGAGCCAGCAGCAATACGCTTTTCGCGGCGTCTTCCGGCGTCATCATCCCTCCCCCAACGGTTTGGCTCTCCATCTGCTGAACCATCGCCTCTCTGGCCTTCTGAGGAATGCCTGTCTTTTCACCGAAAAACTCCTCGCCCTTCTCTTTGGTTGTGGTGAATCGGGTCTCCACACCGCCAAAGGCCACCGCATTACAGGTCACCCCGTACCTCATCCATTCTCTGGCTACCGTTTTGGTGATCCCGATCACCCCCGATTTAGATGCAGCGTAGTTGATTTGCCCGGGGTTTCCGGTCAACCCCACGATGGAAGATACGTTTATGATTCTCCCGTTGTGGCCCTTTTTCATCATGTGCCTTGATGCCGCCCGGATGCAGTTGAAAGTCCCCTTGAGATTGATATCGATGACCAGATTCCACTGCTCATCGGTCATTCGACTTGCCAGGTTATCCCGCGCGATTCCGGCGTTGTTCACCAGTATATCCAGCTTGCCGAACTTCTCGATCGCCGTATCTATGAGCTTCTTCGATTCTTCCGGCAGGCGTATATCGGCAACGCACACCGCTGCCTTGCCGCCGGCACCTTCGATTTCCCTTGCTGCTCCCAGAGCAACCGCCTCATCGACATCGTTGATGACCACGCTGGCCCCTTCTTTAGCGAAAAGCTCAGCTATTGCTTTGCCGATACCTCTGCCGGAGCCGGTGACCACTGCCACCTTGCCGTCTAATCTACCCATTTTGTTCTCCCCATAAGGATTTATGAATCTTCCCGATACACGTCGAGCCGGTTGCGCTCACTCGCAGCAAAATACGTTCAGCGTTCCCTATTATGATCAGGGGTATACCCCCTAAAAGGCGTATACCCCTGTAAATCGCTATGGCTTTATGGTTATGTCTAGTTAAATCCGTAGATAGCCGCTTGGATACAATTGCCGTTGATGCACCAGGCTTCGGGAGTGGCAAAGAAGAAAATGGGCCATGCCGCATCTGCCGGCTGCATGATCTTGCCGTGATATTTCTCCATGATATTATCGCGGGCTTTCGCGGGTATTCCCAGTTTTACCCCACCCACCACCTCGTCTTGCGATTCGGCAGACTTAGTAAGCCGGGTATCAACCGGACCATAAGCAACGCAATTGCAGGTAACGCCAAAGTTCTCCCACTCGCGGCCGATGACCTTGGTCAGAGCGATGATTCCACCCTTAGCGGATGCATAGTTTGCCTGTCCGGGATTTCCCCTGACGGCGGCCATCGAGGAGACATTGATTATGCGTCCGTTATGGTTTTCTTTGCGCATATATTTGGCTGCAGCGCGAATGCAGTTGAAAGTTCCCTTCAAGCTGATATTGACGCACTGGTCCCACATTTCGTCGGTCATCTTGTGGATCACGCCGTCGCGAGTGAGGCCGGCGTTGTTAACCAGAATATCCAGCTTCCCAAAACTCTCCGCTGCGGTGTCCATCAGCTTCTGGCACTGATCCGGCTTGGTGATGTCGGCCTGGCACCCTACGACCTTTCCGCCAGCCTTCTTGATCTCGGCCACGGTCTCATCGACCACTTTCTGATCGATATCGTTTATAACTACCGAGGCGCCTTCCTTACAAAAGAGCTCTGCAGTGGCTTTACCTATGCCTCTTCCCGAACCGGTGATTACGGCTACTTTCCCATCTAGTTTACCCACATTTCCTCCTTCGATTAATCTTGAAATTTTGTTACAAAAGGGCTCGCCCTTTTCCACCACACAGTTTACCATAGAACAAAATCCGTGTCATCCGCTCCAATAGACTCTCTCCATCCATGATGCTAGAATAGGAGTCGATATTGGACGGTGAATTGTGAGCGAGAGAGAAATCAGAGTCCGCTATGCGCCCAGCCCTACCGGAAATCCGCACGTGGGGAATATCAGGACCGCCCTTTTTAACTGGCTTTATGCCCGGCACACCGGCGGCAAGTTCATCGTGCGGATTGAAGATACGGACCAGGCACGCAAAATGGAGGGAGCCCTGGAGAGTATCCTCGATAGCCTGCGCTGGCTGGGGCTCGACTGGGATGAGGGCCCGGAGGTCGGCGGTGATTACGGCCCTTACTTTCAATCGGAGCGGCTGGATTTATATCAGAAGTACGCCCATCAGTTGATCCAGTCAGGACACGCCTATAAATGCTACTGCTCCTCGGATCGGCTGGCCCGCATGCGCGAGCAGATGGTCGAGCGCAAGGAATCGATACGCGCCTATGATCGCCATTGCCGCAATCTGAGCCGGGAGGAGCAAATCAGGCTTGAGGCTGAAGGATGTCCTGCGGTCATCCGCCTCAAAGCGCCCCTGGAAGGACAAACCACATTCCACGATCTGATCCGCGGCGAGGTGACGTTCGATAACACCCAGCTCGATGATCTGGTGCTGCTCAAATCGGACGGCTTCCCGACGTATCATATGGCCAATATCGTCGATGACCATTTCATGAAGATATCGCACGTCATGCGCGCCGATGAATGGCTTTCCAGCACCCCGCGCCATGTGCTGCTTTACCAGGCGTTTGGCTGGGAGCCGCCGATATTCGCCCATTTGCCGATGATCCTGGGGCCGGACAAATCGAAACTGAGCAAGCGGCACGGAGCTACCGCGGTGACCGAGTTCAGGGATCAGGGATTTCTTCCCGAAACAATGCTGAATTTTCTGGCCCTCTTGGGCTGGTCGCTGGATGATAAAACCGAGATATTCACCCGTGAAGAACTGGTGAAGCATTTCTCCATCGAACGCATCAGCAAGACAGCGGCCGTTTTCGATCATGAAAAGCTGCGGTGGATGAACGGGACCTATATCCGTCAGTTTAGCTCGGAGGCGCTATTGGAGAAAGTGATGCCGGTCTTTGAGCGCGATCTCCCGCCTTCGGTGAAACGCCCCATCCCAGAAGATTACGCGCGCCAGATTGTGCCGCTGATTCAGGAGCGCATCAACACCATCAAGGAAGCAGCTTCCTATGCCGATTTCTTCTTCCTCGATGAACTCGATTACGACTCCGCGTTGCTGATCGATAAGAAGATGACTTCAGAAACGACTCTCGCTGCTCTTAAAGCGTCTCTGGAAAAGCTCTTTGGCATTGACAAGTTCAGTCATGAATCATTGGAGGCAACGCTTCGGCCTCTGGCTTCGGAACTTGGACTTAAAGCGGGGCAACTCTTCAGCCCGATTCGTATAGCCTGCACTGGCCGCACCGCTTCACCGGGACTTTTTGAGACCATGACGGTGCTGGGCAAGGAAAGATGTTTGAAGCGGATTGCAGCTGCCATAGAAAGGCTGCGTGAAGATGAATTGAACCTGAAATTGAGCCAGTATCCTCTTCTTTCAGCCCACTTAGGAATCTCCTTGCGACAGCGCATTATGAGAGACGATTGGTTTGAAAATAGATTCATCAGGGCTCTTTTCACCGATTCGGATTGGATGCAGCATCAGGAACAGCTTTTTGCAGATGCGCAACTTGAGAAAGTCCACAATAGTCAGGGCATTTTTAGCAATCTCAACGGGCATGACCCAAACTATGATCTCAAAATCCTTGATGCACTTGCCGAGGTGAGATTGATCAGTTGGGCAAAAGCAAATAACTACAATGATATAAGAAAGCTCAGTACGGATAACAAGACAAAGACGGCCGAGTTCCTCATGAAAAAAGGCGAAGAGACAGTTATTGCAGAAGCAAAGAACTTCAGGGAAAGAGATTATCTCATTGATTTTGCATATGATCGCATAGGTGGGCTTTTCCTAAAGTCTGGGCTCTGCTACCAAATTGGCCTTGCTATTGAGACCACTGACACGTACGAGGATTGCCGGGATACTCTGAACTCAACCCGACAAAATGAGAGATATCCCAAAATAGCACAATCACGAAAAGACCTCCCAGAAGACCTGCTGGATTGTCTGGCAAACGAGCGTTGTTCAGAGATAGCGGTTCTTAACGGCATGTTCACCATTGAACGGACCTCATATGTGGGGATTCTGTCATTTGGAGGAACCTACTTAGGAGATCCACGCCAGATATTCAAGCTGATGATCGAAAAGATTAAGGGCAAGTTAGAGGAGGCGCTCCAGCAAATTGCAGATTGCCTTGATGCCCAACATAACAAGGAGTCCATTTCCAATGCCTTGGTTTTCTTGTCTGGCACGGGCCGAGAAGGCCGTGATTGGGCCACCATGTGGGATGTGTTATGTAAATTTGATGATGCCGACGCATGGAGAAAAGTGCATCTAGTGCACACAGAAGCAAAACGAAAGCTAGACATTCCATTTGATCTAATCGTGGCAATGGATAACCCCCTAAGATATGATTACTTCCCTTGGACTCGCGAAGAATGCGAGATTCGAGGACTCAAAAAGCTTAACCCAGATGTGAAGAAGTAAAGGGCAGGCGTAGCATGAGAGCCCCATCATGACTGAAAGAGGTGCAGGATTCTTCCTGCCGGGGGTCTGGGGGTGTCCCCCAGTTATCTTTTACTCCCCCTCTCCTGAGGAGAGGGGGCCGGGGGGTGAGGGAGATGGATTCCCGATCGCGTCGGGAATGACGTAAACCAGAAGTCCCTCTCCCTTAATGGGAGAGGTTAGAGCCTGCCCCGGACTTGATCCGGGGTGAGGATGAACTTTCCCCCTCCCTCTAACTCCCGCCCACAGAGGGGCGGGAGAATTTTAAAGGATACGAAATATGACCGAACCAAATTCAACGCCCATCCGCGACTTCATCCGCGATATCATCAACGAGGACCTCAAGACAGGCAAGTTCGGCGGAAGGGTTCATACCCGTTTCCCACCGGAGCCCAATGGCTATCTGCACATCGGGCATGCCAAATCCATTTGCCTGAACTTCGGAATTGCCACTCAGTACGGCGGGAAGTGCAATCTACGCTTCGACGATACCAACCCGGTCAAGGAAGACCAGGAATACATCGACGCCATCATCCGGGACGTCCAATGGCTGGGGTTCGACTGGGAGGATCGGCTGTTCTACGCCTCCGACTATTTTGAGCAGATGTACAACTGGGCGATTGATCTTATCAAGAAGGGCAACGCTTATGTCGATGACCTGAGTTCGGAAGAGATCAGAGCGTATCGCGGCACGCTGACTCAGCCGGGCAAGGAGAGCCCGTATCGTAATCGCTCAGCGGAAGAGAACCTGGATTTGTTCCGGCGCATGAGGGCAGGCGAGTTCCCCGATGGCTCACGTGTGCTTCGGGCAAAAATCGATATGTCTTCTCCGAACTTCAACATGCGCGATCCGGTGATGTACCGCATCCTGCATGCTTCGCATCCCCGCACCGGCGATAAATGGTGCCTCTACCCCATGTACGACTGGGCTCACGGCCTGGAGGATTCCATCGAAAAAGTCTCCCATTCCATCTGCACGCTGGAGTTTGAAGATCACCGTCCCCTCTACGACTGGTTTCTCGATTCGCTGGGCATCTATCATCCGCAGCAGATCGAGTTTGCGCGCCTCAATCTCAGCTACACTGTGATGAGCAAGCGAAAACTGCTGGAACTGGTCCGAGAAGGATACGTCAGCGGGTGGGATGATCCCCGCATGCCGACGATCTCCGGTCTGCGCAGGCGCGGCTATACTCCGGAGTCCATTAGGAACTTTGCCGAGCGCATCGGGGTGGCCAAAACCGACAGCACCATCGATATCGCGTTGCTGGAGCACTGCATCCGGGAGGAGTTGAATCTGAGTGTGCCGAGAGCGATGGTCGTGCTGCATCCGCTCAAGATCGTCATTGAAAACTACCCGGAAGATCAGGTGGAGGAAATGGAGGCCATCAACAATCCAGAAGACCCGGGCATGGGGACGCGGAAGGTGCCGTTCTCGCGCGTTCTCTACATCGAAAAGGACGATTTCCGCGAGGAGCCTCCGCCCAAGTTTTTCCGTTTGGCCCCCGGCAGAGAGGTGCGGCTGCGGTACGCCTACATCATTAAGTGCGTCGGCGTGGTCAAGGATGAGAAAACCGGCGAAGTTACGGAGTTGCGCTGCACCTATGACGCCCAGACCCGGAGCGGCTCGACCGAGAGCGGCCGCAAGGTGAAGAGCACCATCCACTGGGTTTCGGCTGCTCACGCTCGGGAAGCTGAAGCTCGGCTGTACGATCATCTCTCCATAAAGGCAGACCCTTCAGACGTAGCCGATGGCGCAGATTGGAAAACCACCGTGAATCCAAAATCGATAGAAACGGTGACCTGCCTTGTTGAGCCAAGTCTGGCGCAGGCTAAGCCGGGCAGCCGTTACCAGTTTGAGCGTCAGGGATACTTCTTTGTCGATCCGGTAGGTTCTTCCGATGTGAAACCTGTATTCAACCGGACGGCCACCCTTCGCGATACCTGGGCCAAGATCGAAAAAAAGGAGGCCCATTGATGAACTTCGCCGAAAAGCTGGCCAACGCATCTCGGAAAAACAAGAGCCTTCTCTGTGTCGGCCTTGACCCCGACCCCACTCGCATGCCCCCCGGTATCGACGTTGTGCAATTCTGCCACCAGATCATCGAGTCGACCAGCGATCTGGTATGCGCCTATAAGCCGAACTTCGCTTTCTTCGAGTCTCTGGGAACGGACGGGCTCCTTACGCTGGAGAGAATCTGTAAACGTATTCCCGACCACGTTCCGGTAATTGCCGATGCCAAGCGGGGAGACATCGGCAACACAGCCAAGAAGTATGCCCGATCAATATTCGATGTGTTAGGGTTCGATGCGGCCACTGTGAATCCATATCTCGGCCGGGATTCGATTGAACCCTTTATGGATTATGTCAACAAGGGGATTTTTATCCTTTGCAGCACCTCCAATTCCGGCGCGACTGATTTTCAGCAACTCCGCTGCGAGATGGCAGGGAGCAGCAAAATGCTTCCGCTCTTTGAGATCGTGGCCATGAAGGCTTCGGAATGGAATACTCACCATAATATCGGGCTGGTGGTGGGAGCTACTCAACCGGAGCCGTTGAAGCGAGTCCGGGAACTCTGTCCCGATATGCCGCTCTTGATCCCCGGCGTCGGAGCGCAGGGGGGAGACCTGGCCTGGGCAGTCAAAAACGGGGTTGATGCCAATGGCGAAAAAGCCATCGTCAACGCCTCGCGCCAAGTCCTCTACGCCTCAAATGGAATTGATTTTGCCTCGGCCGCCAGACTGGAGGCCGAAAGAATTCGCCACGAGATCAACCGGGCTCTGGGAAGATAACAGATCTGTCACACTCGAGCAAGGAGATTGTTTGGGGAGGTTACTCTGCGCAGGGAATGGATTCTTCACGGAGTCTATCCTGAGCGGCCGACAGATTCTTCGCTCTGCTGTTCAGAAACTCCCTGGCCTGTAAAGGGAAAATCCTTAATCCGTCTCCCCTGTGAAAACCGGGGTCCAAGAGCGACTGGATTCCGGCCGGAGTTTACCCCGTACCCGATACGGGGCCGGAAAGACAAATGGGCGTAATTGCTCTTGGATTCTCCCCCCTATGGCTCCCTCCCACAAGGGGAGGGAGAACTGTTTTCCCCGGCCCAATAACGAATAGGAAAAAGGTACTGGTTCCCCTGACGCCTGCCCGGTTCTCCCGTTATTTATGGCGTGAGGGCAAAAGCAGCTATCCAAAAAGGGGGATATCAAATATCAAAACTAGGCATTTTGGGTTGGGCTTTAGTTAGCATTCTTGTGATTATAGGCGGTATGGCTGCAGAAAAAGTGGTTCTGGCCGTGATTTCCTGAGGAGCAGATAAGCAAGCTACAGAAGGTTAAAATTACCCGAGTCGGTCTTCAGGGTAGAGGCTCTCGCCCAATACGATGATTGAGCGGCTACCCTTTACTGTTTGCGCCATCGGTCCTCTCTAGATTGAGTTGACAGAGAATACCCGAAAAGTTTAACATTTGAGAGAGGTTCTTCTACTAAAGGTTAAAGGGGGATAATTTATGACGTCAGAAGCGATCAAGAGTTTCATAGGTCGAACAGGGGAACTCAAGATTTTTGAGGTGGAGAAGGGAGCAATCAAGAGATATGCCGACTCGGTTGGCGAGACTAACCTGCTCTACTGGGATGACGAGTTCGCCAAGAATTCGAAGTACGGTGCTATCATTGCCCCGCCCGGGTTCTTCGGCTGGCCTACCTCATGGACGGGTGCCATGCCGTTCCAGGATGAGATCATGGTGGATTTGATGGAGGCGCTGGCTAAGGAAGGTTACCCTCGTATTCTTGACGGCGGAATAGACTATGAGTTCTATATGCCGATCAGGGCCGGGGATACATTGGCGACAATATCCAAGGTTGCAGAGATCAATGAAAAGGAATCCAAAACCGGCAAGATGTATTTATCAAGCATAGATACTACTTTCACCAACCAGAACGGCAGCTTGGTAGCCAAGGCGCGCAAGAATTTCTTCGCCCGCTAATTTTTCTAACCTTGGGAGGTAAAAATGACGACACAGATTGTTTTCGAAGATGTCAAAGTAGGTTCTGAGGTAACCCCGCTGAAGAAAATCGCCACCACTCAGATGCTGGCCAAGTGGGCTGGCTCTTCCGGAGATTTCAACCCGCTCCACTACGAAGATACCTTTGCGGCTGCTCAGGGAGTTGGCAAACCAATTGTCCACGGTCAGCTGAAGAGGGCTTGGCTGGTTCAGCTGGTCACCGATTGGATGGGATCACAGGGGACCTTGAAGAAATTCTCCTGCCAGTTCCGAGCTATGGACTATCCCCGGCAGATGGCATCGATGCATCAGTATAAGGATGGCGAAACCTGGTGGTGCAAAGGCACCGTCACCAAGACTTATGTCGAAGCCGATGAACATTGTGCAGATTGTGATATCTGGGTAGAGAACGGCAAGGGCGAGAAGACAACCATAGGCAGCGCCACCGTTGCGCTTCCATCGCGGAAATAGTAGCAACTGATTGGGGCTTCATCGAGAGAGAGCCGCTCACCCCGCGATTCCTGCGGGGTGAGCGGCTCTCTCTTTTTGCTATCCACGCTATGATTCAGCTACTTCCCGAGCCGAGCTGACCATAAAGCGTTGCTGTCCTGGCAGGTTAATTCTGGGCGAAATAAATCTTGCGCGCCGGGTACTGGATATCGATGCCCTCCTCAGCGAATCGCTTGTTTAGAGCCTTGATGAATTCGCTCTTGAGAGGGAATTGGCTGACGCGATCCCTGGCCTTCAATATGATGCTGAAATTGATATTGGAATCCCCGAATTCCTTGAAGCGGACTAGCGGCTCGGCATCCTTTGCGCCTTCAGGCATTTTCTGCATCACCTCTCTGGCCACTTCCAGTGCCACCCGTTCCACCTTCACCAGATCACTGGCATAATTAACGCCGCAAGAGATCCCGAACAGCATCGCTGCATCAGGCACCTCATAATCAGTCACAACGGCCTCCGCCAACTTAGAGTTGGGCATGACGATGATGTTCCCCTGCCAGTGCCGAAGTTTGGTGCTCCTCCAGCTGATACTTTCCACATACCCCTCTGGCCCATTCTCCAGCATAATGTAATGTCCCTTCTTGATAACGCCATCTGCTGCCACGTACGATCCTGCCAGCAAGTTTGTGAGAGTGGACTGGAGGGCAAGCGCAATAGCCAACCCGCCAATTCCCATACTGGCGATAAAGGGGCTAATGTTAATATTCAGTCGGTCCAAGATGATCATGAACGCTATGGCATAGATAAGAAACGTTGCCACCTTCCTCAATATAGGCAGAAGTTTATCATCGATGCTTGTATTGGTACGTGCTGCCACCTCGATACCGTACCAAGTCAGCAATGCGCGGGAGGTCCCCGTCAGAGCCATGGCAACGATGGCGATATAAACCGCAACGAACGCTTGTTCGATATCTGGATCATGCTCGGTGGACTGTGCCAGAGCCAACCATAAGCCTAAGGCAATGAAACTTAAGAAGATTGGCGTCTTGAGGGCTTGAATGAGAAGGTCATCCAATACGGTTTTGCTCCGCTTGGCAACAACACCAACAACCTCGGTAATGATCCATCTGGAGGCAAATGCAAAGCCAAAACAGGCCAAGAAGATACCACCGGACATACAGTATCTCACCCACGGGTCAATATCTTTCAGATCAATATGCATCGAAAATCACCTTCTCACAAATCTTCCAGCTATATACTACCCTGTCTTTTCCATCGCGGTCAAACGTCTGCCCCCAGCCGTAACTGTCAATTGCGAATTCCATACCACGTGTGATAGAGTGATTTAAGGGAAGCAGGTGATTGTTCTTGTTGCCCACAATCATCTGTGCACTCATTTAAGGCGGTGTCGAAATTATCTTCCAGTCGACAAAAGCACCAATTCGAAAGCTTAGTATATTGTTAGTGATTCGCCCAATTTTCTATTGTGGACAGATATCACCTCGGTACGAGATATTGATATGACCAGAGATATGGAGTCATCTTGGACTGTCGAGGATGAACTTTGCAGGGTTGCTGAAACGACCAACATCGGCCAAGCCCTATACAAGTTTGGCCTCTTGAACAGCCCTACAACGCAATTTTATCTTGATGAAACCGGAAGCAAATGGGCTCGAGGAGGGGCCGAAACATATATATATCCATTCTCAGTCACCCCAGAAGGCAGTGGGAAATCAGAATTACTGATTAAAGCATGTGTGGCTTTTGACGGCGGGACAACCATTGAAAACATACTCAACGGCTGGGTTGAACGTCGTAAATTATTGGCAGCGAACGGGGTATTCGCTCCAAAGCTATACGGGTGGGGACATGGAGACGTTATTGAGGAGTTTTTGCCTTACAGCGTCAAAGACGTCCTATTGCAATCAATAGAGCCGCCTTCCGAAATATTAGATCTGTTGGTTTTGTATACGGCATCTTTGTCAAAGCTTGGGTTTGCTGCAATAAGCCCTTTTCATGATTTGCGTTCTCATGGAAGCGACGTTGTAGTAGTCGATCTTGGGCAGGATATCGGTCCACCGGGCAGCATGAAGACGCCACAACCAGAATTGTTTGGTTTGCTCTGCGACTATCTTCAATCAATCGGCATCCACCTGTCGTCTGATTTACTAGATGAACTAAGGGCAACATTTACCATAAACTGTCAATAGATTAAGGAGGAATTGAAGTGGAGAAGACCTTTGTCATGATCAAGCCTGATGCAGTTCGCCGTGGCCTGATTGGTGAAATTATTTCCACATTTGAACGATCGGGGCTCAGCTTATATTCGATGAAGATGTTGCGTCCAACCAAAGACCTTGTAACCAGGCACTATCCAGATACCACAGATTGGTATTCAACCGTTGGCAAAAAGTGTCTCGACGGGTATTCACTTGTAGGCAAGGACGTCAAATCAGAACTGGACACGGATGATCAAGTTGAAATCGGGAAAATGGTTAAGCGTTGGCTCGTCGACTTTCTTACCAGCGGCAATGTTGTTGCGATGATTTGGGAAGGCAATTCAGCAGTAAAAAATGCGCGCCGTATTACTGGCAACACACTGCCCATTATGGCAGATCCGGGTTCAATCCGCGGGCGGTACAGCGTTGATTCGCCAGACATAGCCAACGCTGAAAAGCGACCCGTACACAATCTTATACACGCTTCAGGGGAGATCGATGAGGCCAGAGATGAAATTGCACTCTGGTTTCCGGAGCTCCATTTGTGAGCCTAACGAAGCATCAGTTACGGTAGTAAACATCGCTGGGACAGAGATTATGTCGATAGGAAATCATAACGGCAAAACAAACAGCGATCCAAGACGATTTCCGCGGTTTCCCATAACCCCGTTTACTCTTCAATAAGGGTTAAAGCCCCGCTGGCGCACCACTTGACGCATTGGGGGTCTGCGGGTTCGCCGCACTGATCGCATTTGAGCGGGATACCGGAATCGGGCTCCTTGAATACCGGCTTGATCGGACATGAGGCCCGGCATAGCATGCATTCGTCAAATTCCCGTCCCTCAACTGTGACGGTTACTTTGGAGGTGCATTTCGCATCGGTAAAGGGACCGGCAATCACCGGGTAGAACGCATCGCCCTTGGAAAAAACCCGTATCCGGGACCTCTTGGGATTGACGATACCCTCGATATGGCTCAGGGAACAGGCCGCCTCGCAATGACGACATCCGGTGCATTTTGCGTAGTCTATTTTTATTCTCGCCATCTTAGCCTCCCTGGGATATACCTATATCTTGTTGCTCGATTTCACATGGTCCAGTCCCAATGCCGCAAGTTTCTCCGCGCTTGGGATACCGTCTTCATTCCACCCTCTTAGCTGGTAATACTCAGGCAGCATTTCACCCAGCCTGAGCACATTGCCTTCTGCCGGACCGTCCGGCAGAGGTTCTTCCAGCATCCGCCGGGAAACCGTATCATCCGCCTTGGTGAACCCGGCCTTCAGATTGAAGAGCCGTTCCTGGTTCCAAATGCGCTCTCCAGCAAGCATCAGCTCTTTCAACTCGAAATTAAAGCCGGTGGCCTCATTGAAAAGAAGCAGGATACCTTCCTGCATTAAAACACCTGTTGGAAAGAGACACAAGCCGCAGGAATCGACGACGGCCGCGAGTTCCTGAGCGTGCTTTACCATCTGCGGTTTCCCTTTGGTGACCGTTCCGGTGCCGATAGCAGGAAACTCGTGGCTGGACATCATGGCACTGTTATGGCAGGCGCCTCTATTGGACGTGGCATATCCCAATCCCATCCCCTGAAGCCCTCTGGCATGGTGTGCCGGCATCTCCATTTTCTTGGCCCCGATGAATACCTCCGGATGCCCGAACTTTTCCGCCGTCCGATAAGCGCCTTCGGCCAGTATATCCCCTATACCCTCGCGCAATCCGATCTTCCTTGTCATCTCCACCATCGATTCGGCATTGCCGAAATTCAGTTTACATCCGGCTTCCGCATCAGTGATATATCCCCGCTCATAGAGCTCCATGGCGCAAGCGATGGTAACGCCTGTCGATATGGTGTCCAATCCCATCTCGTTGCAGATGAAACCGGCTTTGATAATAGCCTGAAGATTATTAACCCCGCAGCAGATGCCCAGCAGACAAAGAGTCTCAAACTCAGGGCCCTCTCCGTGGCCTTCAAAACCTGGGGCAGTTGTCTTGCTGACCCTCTTGCAGGCGATGGGACAGGCAAAGCATCCTTTTTGTCGCACCGTGGTGGTCTCTCTCATCAACTGCGGATCGAGTTCCGCTTCCGCCGCTTCAAATGTTCCCCCGCTAAAATGCCGTGTGGGCAACGCACCGGCCACATTCCCCAACGCCATCCCCGCCGCTGTGCCGTAAACGTGCATCGTCCCGAACTGCCCATACGCCGGGTGATCTCTGAAGACGTCCACCTGTTCCGCCACTTTCGCTCTGAACGATTCTGCATCTGCCAGACGGACACCTTTGGTTCCCCTGACGGCTATTGCCTTGAGGTTTTTGGAGCCCATTACCGCTGCCAGCCCGGTCCGCGCGGCAGCGCTATTCTCAGTCATGATGGCAGCGATTCTCGACAGCTTCTCCCCGGCGGGACCGATGCAGGAAACGCGGGTGTCCACTCCTCTCCACTGATCTCCCAGCTCCGCCTTGATCAGTTCATCGGTCTCTGTGCTGCTTTTGCCCCACAGATGGGAGGCCGGTTTGAGTTCGATCTCATCGTCATCGATGGACAGATAAACCGGCTTCTCAGACTTGCCTTCAAATATGATCCCGTCATAGCCGGCAAACTTTAGCTCCGCGCCTAAATAGCCGCCGGAATTGGCATAGCCTATCGCGCCTGTCAGAGGAGATTTGGCCACCACCATATATCGGCAACCCGTAGGGGCGCCGGTTCCGGTTAGGGGGCCGGTGACAAATATCAGCTTATTCTCGGGACCCAGCGGGTCAACGTTCGGATCGACTTCATCAAAAAGGATTTTCCCCCCAAGCCCACGCCCCCCAATGAACCTTCTAACCAGGTCCATATCCAGTTCTTCAACCTTCCAGTCACCCTTTGTCAGGTTTACCCTGAGGATCTGTCCGGCATAGGCGTTTCCCATTGTCCATCCTCCTTGATAGCTTGCCGTGGGCACTGAATACGCTGTCCAGATATAATCAGAGTATCCGATGTCCCAAAATCATGTATGGATCGTATCCGGAAAGCCACTCTTCAACCTTCGCCAACAGCATCAAATATCGTAGCGCTCCTGGGCAATTGCCTATCAATAAAATGCAGCGCCTCACAATTTTGGCGATGTGTATTCAGGGGAAACCACATAGGACCTCACCACGGAAACGGCTTCCATGGTTCGTTTGCTCCATTTTGGGTAAGTGGAGCTGAGGGGATTTGAACCCCTGACCTCTTGAATGCAAATCAAGCGCTCTCCCAGTTGAGCTACAGCCCCAAAATCCACACCATGATATAGATATTACAGTACTACTGTGCCACGGTCAACACTTCAACACGGCAAAAATGGCACCAAAAAGGCGTGTGAGGTTATCATTCTTGCATCAACGGAAACGAGTCGAGCAGAAGGGAAGTCCTGAAGCGATTCCAAGCTGCCAGACGAATATGTCATAATTTCCCAATTTGAAAACGCCTCCACTACTGGTCCCATTGGCGCGTTAACAAGACCCTCTGGCAGAATACCTGCAAGTGGCGTATATTCAAGAGAAGAAACATTAGCGTCGGCGAATAATGATCAATGTATTCTTTTCGGTAATTCTTGTTGCTCTGGGAGCTGACTTCCTGCTCAACCTGGTGGCTAACATTCTGAACCTGAAAGCCCTCAAACTTGAAATACCACCTGATCTGGAAGGAATCTACAAACCCGAGGAATATCGCAAATCACAGGAGTACACCCGCACAACCACACGCTTCGGACTCCTGACCAGCACCTTCAACCTGGTACTTCTCCTCTGCTTCTGGTTCATCGGCGGTTTCGACTGGCTGGATCAGGTCGTCCGGGAATGGGGATTTATCTCCCTGGTGAACGGCTTGCTGTACATCGGCATCCTATCGCTGGCGCATGGACTACTGACACTGCCTTTTGGCATCTATGCCACCTTTGTGATCGAAGAGCGCTTCGGCTTCAACAGGACCACCCCACGCATCTTTGGAACGGATATGCTCAAAGGTTTGTTCCTCGCTCTTCTCCTCGGCGCTCCTGTGTTGGCCGGGATTCTGGCTCTGTTTCAATACCTGGGTGATTTTGCCTGGATTTACTGCTGGATTGCTGTGACCCTGTTTGGACTGGCTTTACAATTTGTGGCTCCCACATGGATCATGCCACTGTTTAACAAGTTCACCCCGATGGAGCCCGGCGAGCTGAAAGAGGGGATTCTCAATTATGCACAGTCGGTCGATTTCAAGGTGGAAAATGTCTTCGTGATGGACGGCTCCAGGCGCTCCAGCAAATCAAATGCCTTCTTCACCGGATTCGGGAAAAACAAGCGAATCGCGCTCTTCGATACGCTAATTGCCAATCACACATCGCCCGAACTGGTCGCGGTGCTGGCCCATGAAATCGGGCACTATAAGAAAAAGCACATCCTTCAAGGTATCGTCATCAGTATTGTCCACACGGGTATTCTCTTCTTTTTGCTCTCCATCCTGCTGAACAGCTCCGGCCTGTATCGGGCATTTGGGATGGAGCAGGAATCAATCTATACCGGACTGCTGTTCTTTGGATTGCTCTACACCCCCGTAGAAATGCTGCTTTCCATATTCCTGCAAATGCTCTATCGAAAGAACGAATACTCAGCCGACCGCTTTGCCGCCGAGACAATCGATGAGCCGCACCGTCTAACCGATGCGCTCAAGAAACTCTCTGCCAGCAATCTCTCGAATTTGTCTCCGCATCCTTTCTACGTTTTCCTGTATTATTCCCATCCGCCGCTATTGCAGCGCATCCAGGCAATTGGCCAATCCGAAATAGAGGGAAGGCGTCCGAAACATAATCGCTAGTGGCCTGCTTGGTTAATTCGAAGAGCGAATCAATCCGATTGCCAATCACCTGTTAATATCGTATTCTGAGAATGGAGACCGCAAGATAATCGAGTGCAGGGAGATCCCCAATGCCCAAAATGATCTACCGAACGTTGGAGATAATGCCCTTTGGAACCAACTGCTATCTGGTGGCTTCGGAGCAGACACGGGAAGGGATGGTTATTGACCCGGCAGGCGCTGCACCCAGAATCCTGAACAACATCCGCGAGCTTAATCTTAACATCAGCCTAGTTGTCGTCACGCACACCCACCCTGATCACATCGGGGCCATTGCGCCGGTGGTGGAATCAACAGGAGCCAGCTTTGCCGTCCACGAAGCAGAGGCCAAGGCTCTCCAGCTTTATGACTTCAGCCAGTTCGCCGCCTATGATCCCACCTTCAAGCGGCCTCCACCGCCAAACAGGTCGCTCACGGACGGCGATTCCCTGATCATCAGCGACCTTTCGTTTAACGTCCTGCACACGCCCGGCCACAGCGCCGGCGGCATTTGCATTGAAGGGCACGGGGTGGTATTCACCGGGGACGCACTGTTCAACATGAGCATCGGCCGAACAGATTTCCCCGGCTGCGACCATCACACGCTGATCTCCAGCATCCGCAACAAACTCCTTGCTTTGCCGGATCAGACCGTTGCCCTGCCCGGTCATGGACCAAAGACCACCATTGGCCGGGAGCGCCGCAGTAATCCTTTTCTTCGGTAAAGGAGCACCATATGGAAAAACTGAGCCAATACTCATTCGAAATCGGGACCATCAGACCGCCCAGCGAAGGCGGAAGTTCTTCACTCCTGATCCGGCTAACCCGGAACTGCCCCTGGAATCGGTGCGGGTTTTGCTATGGAAAACCGTACAACCACGAGAAGTTCTCACTGAGAACGGTCGAGGAAATCAAGAAGGATATCGACGACGCCAAGGCCATCAGCGATGGCATCAAACAAGTATCGTGGCAGCTTGGAGACTCCGGGCAAATCACCAACGCCGTTGTGGCGGCCCTCCTGCAAAAAGATCCCGACCTGAGAGGGAGCTACAGCTTTGTGACGGTGCTCAATTGGCTGGCCTCGGGCGGGCGCACCACATTCCTTCAGGATGCCGATTCGCTCATCATGCGAACCCCCGACCTGGTTGAAGTGATCCAGTACTTGAAAGCGACATTCCCCAGTCTGGAGAGGGTTACCTCCTATGCCAGAGGCAAGACCCTTTACCGGAAAACCCGGGAGGAACTCATGAGCCTCAGAGAAGCGGGGCTAACCCGGTTGCATATCGGACTGGAGAGCGGCGATGATGAGGTGCTCAAATATACCGACAAAGGCGTGACCGCCGAAGAACACATCGCGGCCGGAAAGAAGGTTAAGGAACTGGGCTTTGAGGTATCGACATACGTCATGCCCGGATTGGGAGGGCGCAAGTGGTCCGACCAGCACGCCAGGAATACCGCACGCGTGCTCAATGAAATCAATCCGGATTACATTCGGCTACGCCCCTTCATACCCGGAATCAACACGCCGATGTTCCGGGATTATGAAAGAGGCGATTTCCAGCTCACCTCGCCTCACGAACGTCTAAGAGAGATCAGACTAATGGTAGAAAGTTTGACGGTAACCTCCCGGCTGTGCTTCGACCACATGATGAACGGCTGGCGGAAAGAATCCGGAGGACACCTGTTTAAACAAGACTACGAAGGATACAAACTGCCGGAGGAAAAAGCCCGGGTTCTGGAACTGATCGAAGAAGGTTTGCGGGTCAAGGAATCGAAGCATGTCGATGCCAAAGACCTGGTAGGAATGCAAATGTAGCCAATGAATCTCTCCCCTACGGCACCGTCACGCTCTTGGCCAGATTGGCAGGCAGGTCAATGGAACAACCTCTCTCTTTGGCCGCATAATAGGCCAGAAGCTGCAGCGCTACCGAATTCACAAACGGGTCGATATCTCTATCCCCCTCCTCGGCCAGGGCAATGACCTGCGGTCCTCTGGCTTTGATCTCCCTGATACTGGTCAGCATAGGCTGATAGGTGTCATCCCTTGCGGTAATGGCAACCACAGGCGTATTGGCACGAAGGAGAGCAAAGGGCCCATGCTTGAGTTCCCCGGCAGCATAGGCTTCGGCATGGATATAAGAGATCTCTTTCAATTTCAGCGCCCCTTCCATGGCTACCGGATAATTGATCCCCCGGCCAACATAGAAGGCGTTATCATACCGGGATAGCTCTTTGCCATACCGGGCAATCACTTCCTCGTTGTCCAGCACTCGCTGCACTTTGGAAGGCAAGAACTTCAGTTCCTCGATCAGCCTTCTATAATCCTTGATATCCAGAACACTGGTCGGGACAAAGGATAGGGCTAACAAGTACAATGTGGTCAATTTAGTCAAGAAGGTTTTGGTGGCAGCCACCCCGATCTCTGGCCCCGAGTAAGTGTAGAATACCTGATCGGCAATGCGAGTGACGCTGCTTCCGTGGACGTTGGTGATTGCCGTGGTTGAGCATCCCAGTCCCTTTGCTTTTTGAAGGGCACGCAGTGTATCGGTGGTTTCTCCCGATTGAGTAATACCCAACACCCAAGTCTTGTTGAGCACCATATCACAATGATTGAATTCGGATGAGATCTTCACTCTGGTAGGAATGCGACAGACTTTCTCGAAAAGGTATGCTCCCAGCAAAGCCGCATGGTAAGAGGTTCCGCAAGCGACCATGAGAGCGTCTTTCGGGAATCCCTTTTGCCTCTTGGCCGCATCCAGCTTTACAACAGGCTCGATGAGGCCGTTTAAGAATAGGGGTTAAGAATACCCTGAAAGAAGTTGACACGGTTTTTGAAACCGACGTTTTGACTTTCAAGTGACATTCTCATAGGTTAAGCCCTCGGTTTTGAGGGTTTGAGCACT
>JAQTRE010000031.1 GCA_028711995.1 Dehalococcoidia bacterium
CATGTTGGCGCTTGTTTTGGCGCTAAATTCGACCCGCCAGCCGATTCACTCAGACTTTAAACTTCGCAGCATAATATCAGGGTGACTCAATCAGAATTCCGATACCGGCTTTTTGCAGGGACGCCAGTTTTGAATTTTGACACGAATCCCTCCTTACGCCATTTCAATTTCCAGGTCTTTATTGATATTGATTCAATCCCCTTGACCGGCTATAAAGCGCTGTCTCGCTCGATGATCTCCACCGTGTTAGATATTCCCCGGAGTTCGGCTATATCTTCCTCAGTGAACAATCTCCACCCCCGTACGTCCCTGGTTTGCTTTTTCAGGACGCCTGCCTTCAACCAGCGGAGGAGAGTAGCCCGGCTGATGCGGATTTTCCGGGCTACTTCTTGAGTCCTGAAGTATGTCATTCCATCTATTTCAATTGGCATGGACACCTCACGTAAGTCGTCTTGACATATTAATGAGTATAGTCACAGCAATTAACAATCAAGTCACAATATGGGGCAAATAAGTCACAAAAATATCACGGCGATTGGCTGAGCCGCCGTCGAAAGCAGTCCACATTATTAACCCACGTTTATTTCTGGGGAACGCCAAGCAGAGGGTGGTTAACCACTATTATTATCGATCCAGGCGGAAGGCGATTCGGGGCATTACGGAATATTTCGAGGTCTTCTATAACCGGCAACTCAATACGCTCACTCGCCAATCTTCCCCTTTTGTAGTAAGATAAGGTTGAGTTTTTCTATCCAGTTGGTCTTCAGGAGGGTGCAGGAATGACCATGAAATTATTCAAAACAGGGAGGGAGTGGTATTTATGGCTGGCTTATATATTCTGCGTTGTCTGGGAGCAATTCTCTTTGGCCTCGGTGGGTGGAGGTTGGGGCTATTCATCAACGCCAAGAATCCCCCAATGGAAGGAACTCTGTGGATTGTGCTGCTTATCGTTTGTGGCGTTGCCGTCGGTTTCGGCTTCGTCTATTTTTTCCAAAAGTGGATGCCCGGAAAGATCAAACATGTCCCCGCGCAGACTCTTTTTGCGGCCACAGTCGGTCTTGTTATTGCGTTGATCCTCTCGGCCATTCTGACGTTGCCCCTCTCTCAGCTCCCGGAACCGTGGAGCTGGGTTTCACCGGCGGTTGCCTGTCTGGTGCTGAGTTATCTGGGTATATCGCTAATGGTCATGCGCGGTCGAGATGTGGGATCACTGGTCGGCCTGGTGCCATCAGTGGCAACGGGTCGGACTCATGGACGAGGCGGCAAATTTATTCTGGACACCAATTCGATCATCGATGGGCGTATAGCGGACATCATTCAGACGGGTTTTGTCTATGGAACCATGATCATTCCCAAGTTTGTCCTCGATGAACTGCACTATATTGCCGATTCCCCTGATCCGTTGCGGCGCACTCGCGGGCGCAGGGGATTGGATATACTGACCAAGCTCCAGAAGGATGCCGAAGTCCCCGTCCAGATATCGGATATCGATTTTGAAGGTGTCCGCGAAGTTGATACCAAGCTGGTGGAATTGGCCAAGGTGATGCGATGTCCCATTGTCACCAATGACGTCAATCTGAATCGAGTGGCATCGCTGCAGGGTGTCAGGATACTCAACATCAACGAACTGGTTAACGCGTTGAAGCCAGTGGTCCTTCCCGGCGAAGAAATGCGCCTTCGCATCGTTCAGGAAGGCAAGGAGCACGGACAGGGAATCGGTTTCCTCGATGATGGCACGATGGTGGTCGTTGAAGGGGGACGCCGCTATATCAATAATGAGATCACGGTTATAGTGAGCCGGGTATTACAGACGGGAGCGGGACGGATGATTTTCGCTCAGCCTCGGAATTAGGGAATGCGAAAGGAAAAGACAGGGGCGATTGTAGTGGCCGCCGGAAAGAGTCGGCGGATGGAGGGGACGGATAAGGTTTTCGCCGATCTTGGCGGGAAGCCGCTCCTGGCAAGAGTGATCAGCACACTCCAGGAATGTAATTGCGTGGACCAGATCGTGGTGGTGGTGAGTCAGGAAAATTTGGGGCGAGGGCAACAACTTCAAGACAAGTATAACTGGTCGAAAGTATCGGGGTTCTGTCTTGGGGGAGAAAGGCGGCAGGACTCCGTAAGGGAGGGGCTCAAGCGGCTGATCGGTTGCGATTGGGTGGTGATTCACGATGGCGGCAGGCCGCTGGTCTCGGTTGATCTGATTGAGAGGGGATTGGTTGAAGCGAAGGGCACAGGCGCGGCGATAGCCGCCGTGCCTGCCAAGGACACCATCAAGGTTGCCACGGCGGATGGCTTTGTTCAGAGCACGCTCCGGCGAGAGACTTTATGGGTAGTACAAACGCCGCAGGTCTTCCGCTTCGCTCTGATCGAGCAGGCTCATCATCAGATAAGAGAAGATGTTACGGATGATGCCATGATGGTAGAGCAATTGGGGCATCGAGTCAGGATCTATATGGGTTCATATGAAAATATCAAGGTCACTACGCCGGATGACCTGGCGCTGGCGGAGATGATTGTAAGGAACAGAGAACTCTGATGCGGGTTGGTATCGGTTACGATGTTCACAAGCTGGAGGAGGGGCGCAGCCTGGTGTTGGGAGGGGTGGAGATACCTTTCGAGAAGGGGTTGGTTGGCTGGAGCGATGCCGATGTAGTGATTCATGCCATCATTGATGCATTGCTGGGTGCCGCTGCTCTGGGGGATATAGGGACTCACTTCCCTTCCGGCGATTCCAGGTACAAGGAAGTATCGAGCGTACTCTTGCTTCAGAAGACAAACAAACTTCTTGGCGATCAGGGCTGGCAAGTGGGTAACATCGATGTGACTATCGTGGCCCATGAACCGAAGATGGGGCCGTTTATCGAAGAGATGAGAAGCCGGATCGCTGAGGCGCTTGCCACCAACAGTGAACTGGTAAGCGTGAAGGCCAAGAGCGGTAACGGAATCGGTTCTATAGGAGAAGGGAAAGGGATCGAGGCTTACGCGGTGGCATTGGTGGAAGCCAAAGTCTGAGGAGGTGTGAGGATGATAACGCAATATCTGCAAGAAGCCATGCGCCGGGCCAAATACAAGATTCTGGAAGATGGGACCTATTATGGGTGGATCGAAGAACTGGCGGGCGTCTGGGCAAGCGGTGTTACCCTGGAAGAATGTCGGACAGAATTGGGGTCAGTCGTTGATGATTGGTTGCTTTTGGGGTTGAAACTGGGGCATCATATCCCGCCCCTGAGCAATATTGATCTGAACACAGCGGTGGAGGCTCTCAAGTAAAATGCCCGGCCGCCTTGTTCCGCTGTCTTGGGACGCTTTAGTGCAGAGACTGAGAGGCCTTGGCTTCGAAGGTCCCTATCGAGGAGGCAAGCACTATTTCATGGTCAGGGGGACGCTAAGACTAACCATTCCCAATCCCCATGGCAGCGATATCAGCGTTGCCTTGCTCAAAGAAATTATTAACCGAGCGGGCATCAGCCGCGAGAAATGGCTGAAATAGACCGCAGAATCAGCGACGCGATTCCAAGGCGGCAGAGAAAAGGAATGCGAATGAAGATTTATAACACACTCACCGGCAAGAAAGAAGAATTCGTCCCCGGCGGCGATCAGGTCAAGATGTATGTCTGCGGGGTGACGCCGTACGACTCTTCCCATATCGGCCATGCCATGAGCTATATCAACTTCGATGTGGTGCGGCGGTATCTGGCATTCAAGGGCTATAAGGTCAGATATGTTCAGAATTTCACCGATATCGATGATAAGATCATCGCCCGGGCCAACAAGCTCGGCATATCGGCTCAGGAGTTGGCCACCCGGTTTATCGATGAGTACTTTGAGGATATGGATGCGCTGAATATCATGCGGGCCGATGTCTATCCGCGGGCTACCGAGGAAGTTGCGGATATCATCCGTGTGGTGTCTGGATTGATTGAGAAGGGCCATGCCTATGAGCTGAAAGGCGATGTCTATTTCCGCGTGCGGAGCGCAGATAAATACGGAAAACTCAGCCATCGCAATTTGGATGATATGCGCGCCGGGGCAAGAATAGAGGTGGACGAGGCCAAGGAGTATCCGCTCGACTTCGCCCTGTGGAAGGCTTCAAAGCCGGGGGAGCCGAGTTGGGAGAGCCCATGGGGAAAGGGGAGGCCGGGATGGCACATCGAGTGCAGTGTGATGTCTATTAAATACCTGGGCAACACGCTGGATATTCATGGCGGCGGACAGGACCTGATTTTCCCTCATCATGAGAATGAAATTGCCCAGAGCGAGGCCTTCACCGGAGAGCCCTTTGTCAGATGCTGGATGCATAATGGGTTGTTGCAGCTGGGGCAGGACAAGATGAGCAAATCGCTGGGGAACCTGATCACGGTGAAGCAGATTCTGGAAAAGTCCACCGCCGATGCTTTGAGGCTTTTCGTGCTCAGCTCGCATTATCGCAGCCCGTTGAACTATTCCGATGAAGGGCTGTCCGCGATGGAAAAAGGGGCCGAGCGGTTACGCCGGGCGGCAACGCTTGAAGACGTCAAAACGCCAAGCCGGTTGCTGGATGCAGCGCCTTATCGCCAGAGATTCATCGAGGCGATGGACGATGATTTCAATACGGCACAGGCGGTGGGCAGCCTCTTTGACCTGGCGCGCGAGATCAATCGGGCCAAAGAGGAAGGCATCTCGATTGTCGAGGCGCAGAAGGAACTCAGTGAACTCTCGGGCGTGCTGGGTTTGGAGATGGAAGAAGAGAAACACGAATTTGATGCCGGGCCGTTTGTCGATCTGCTGATTGACGTTCGGACCCAGCTCCGGTCGGCCAAGCAGTGGCAGATGGCCGATGTGATCCGCAATCGACTTTTGGAACTGGGCATTGCTTTGGAGGACACGCCCAAAGGGACTGTGTGGAAACAGAAGGGCTGAGACTCAAAATGTGGCAAGTGATCGGACAGGACAAAGCAGTCAATTCCTTAAAGCGCAGCCTGGCAGAAGGGCATCTGGCTCATGCCTATGTTTTCGTCGGGCCCAGGCATGTAGGCAAGATGACACTGGCAATTAATCTGGCGCAGGCGCTTAATTGCGCTTCGGATGAGAAACCGTGCGGCCAGTGCCATACCTGCCGGCGCATCGCTTTGGGCAAACACCCGGATGTGCGCGTCATCCAGCGGACCGATGTTGCCGAGTCCGAGGAATCGGCCCAGCGCAAGAACATCAGTATCGATCAGATCAGAGAGATGCAGCACAATGTGCACCTGAAGCCCTACGAGGGTGGCTGGAGGGTCATCATCATCGATGGGGCCGAGTTCATGAACGATGAGGCGGCAAACGCGCTCCTGAAAACACTTGAAGAACCCCCGGAGAGCACTCTTTTTGTGCTGATAAACACCGATGAGGGGGCTCTTCTGCCAACGATCCTCTCTCGCTGCCAGAGGATCGATCTTCTGCCTCTCTCCATCCGGGCCGCAAGGCAAGCGCTGGGGGAGCAATTCGGCGCCTCTCCGGAACGGGCTGACCTTCTGGCTCGGCTGAGTCACGGCGCGATCGGTTGGGCCATTCTGGCTGCCAGTGACGAAAGCATCATGGAGGAGCGTTCCCGGAATCTAGAGAGTTTCATATCGCTGGCAGATTCTGGAATCACCGAGCGGTTTGAGTTTGCCAATGGGCTGGCGACGTTGTTCGGTAAGAATCGCGCTTTGGTGCGCAGTCGGCTGGAGCTGTGGCTTACCTGGTGGCGAGACCTGCTCTTGGTGAAGAATAGCGGCATTGAGTTTATTACCAATCTGCACAAAAAAGAAACGCTTGAGCAGCAGGCGGGGAGATACAGTCTGAGTGCGATAGTGGGCATCATGAAATCCATTCAGGAAACGATGCTGCAGCTGGAGCAGAATGCCAATCCCCGTTTGGCTCTGGAAGTATTGATGCTGAACACAAGCGTTGAAAGAGAGAGAATCCATGCCTGATGTAGTAAGCGTTCGTTTTAAATCCGCCGGGCCGATCTATTATTTTGACCCGGCAGGCCTTGACTTGAAGGTCGGTGATTGGGTGATCGTCGATACCGCCCGTGGGCAGTCCATGGGCAGAATCATTGTAGCTTCTACGCCAATCCCCGATGGCGAACTTCAAGAACCATTGAAAGCGGTAGTTCGCAAGGCGGAGCCTGAGGAGTTGGGCAGAGTCAAAGAGCTCAAGGTTAAGGAAGAGGAGGCGCTGAAGAAATGCGCCGAACTTATCACCAAGCATGAGCTGCCGATGAAGGCGGTTACGGCTGAGTACAATTTCGATAGCAGCCACCTGACCATCTATTTTCGAGCGGAAGAGAAAGTTGACTTCCGGGCTTTGCTGAAAGAACTGGGCTCTGTTTTCAAGACCCGCGTGGAATTGCGGCAGGTTGGGGCCAGGGATGTGGCTAAGCTTCTGGGTGGTTCCGGGAGGTGTGGTCAGCCTCTATGTTGCACCAGGCACCTCAGCAAGTTCGATCCGATCACAGTGAGGATGGCGCGGGATCAGGATCTGCCCCTTAATCCGGCGATGATCTCCGGCCTCTGTGGGAAACTGCTTTGTTGCCTCAAGTACGAACATGAGCAGTATCTAGCCATGAAAGCCAGTTTGCCCGGAAAGGGGAAAATGGTGATGTCTCCCCATGGTCTGGGTAAGGTGGTAAAGGTCAATCCGATCAAACAGACCGTGATGGTCCAGCTTGAAAGCGCGGTAACCCTGGAATTTTCTGCTCAGCAAGTCAAGCTGCAGGCGAAAGGGGAATAGCCTCGGACATGTCGGGCAGAGCCGTTGGTTTTCACTGCAACCGTTTGAGCTATCTGGATGAGGCGATCACCCGGAACGGCCTGAGCCGGGGTGAGTTTTATAACTTTCCTGCTGGCGATATCGCCGCGCTCAAGAGGTGCATCACCACCCGGAATCTGGCCCGCAGCATTCACTCTCCGCTGGTGAAGCCGGATTGGTATCCAGATCCTCCCACATGGTCTTTCCTTTGTGATGTTGAGGAGACCAGCCGGAGTCGCACTTTCCGGATGATCGAACAGACCCTCGATCACGCCCAGGACATCGGGGCCGAGTACGTCATCGTTCATTTTCCCACCCCCAGCACCGACGCCCAGGGAGAAAGCGAGCAGGAACTCCTCGATATCGCCTGGAAGAGTTGCGACCAGCTGGCGGAACTGAGCGTCAAGTGGTCCGTTCCCATCCACATCGAAGGATTGGGGAACAGCCCTCACTTGAACGACGGATTTCTGATCGAGGTGCTTCGCCAGTATCCGCTCCGCTACTGTTTCGATACCGGACATATGCATCTGGCATCGAAATTGCGCCACTTCGATCTGTATGAATTTGCCGGGACCATTGCCGGGTTCGTCGGCTCAATGCATCTCTGGAACAATCGCGGCCATCACGATTATTTGACCTTCCGGCATATTGCTATTCACCCCAGCCAGTTGCCTGAGGAAGGCTGGGTAGATATCAAGAGGCTGCTGGGGATTTTGCAGCCAACCTGTCCCGTGATCTTTGAGTATCCGACTTTCTACCCCGAAGCGCTGGGGCATCATGATTATCGCGACGGAGTCAAATGGGTAAAAGAA
Source organism: Dehalococcoidia bacterium (assembly GCA_028711995.1). Classification (NCBI taxonomy): domain Bacteria; kingdom Bacillati; phylum Chloroflexota; class Dehalococcoidia; species Dehalococcoidia bacterium. The sequence goes on from JAQTRE010000031.1 coordinate 7,572, forward strand.
CTTCTGGCAATATCTTCTTGACCGGCTTCTCTTATACCGGAAAGACGCAGGTGAGCCAATTGGTTGCCAAGCGTCTGGGATGGAAACTGGTGGATACCGATGACGAGATCGTCAGGCTGGCGGGCAAGCCCATTCCCGAGATATTTGCCCAGGACGGCGAGGAGCATTTCCGGAAGCTGGAGCGTCAGGCGCTGGCCAACGTTTGCCGGAGAAAGAGCACTGTCGTCGCCACCGGCGGAGGGATCATTATGGCACCCGAAAACCGGCAGATGATGAGGGGGTCAGGAGCGATCATCTGTCTGGAGGCGCAACCGGAGACCATTCACCGGCGACTGCTCATCGACTCTGCTAACTCGAAGGATAAAGTGGTTCGACCTCTGCTGGCTTCTCCGGACCCGCTGGCGCGCATTATTTCCCTGAAACAATCCCGTCAAAACGCCTATGTCGATTCCGACTGGACGGTGCACACTGATCACCTGACCGAGGAAGAGGTGGCGACTGAGGTTATCCGAGGTTGGAATTACATCTGCAAGGGCGCGGCAAGTAAGGGCGCGGCAAGCAGCGCCCCTACAGAAGAAACCGCTGCTGTTGTGACCACTGCCACCGAGAGCTATCCCATCTTTGTCGGGTGGGGCATTCTGGATACGCTTGGGCAGCGGATGAAGGATGCAGGGCTCTCCGGATCTGCCTATGTGATCAGCGAAGATCACGTGTTCCCTCTCTATGGCGAGCGGGCGGAAGCATCTCTTCGGGCGGCAGGATTCACCGTTGCCTCATTTGTCGTGCCTTTCGGGGAGAAGAGCAAATCCATTGAGATCGCTAAGAAAATCTACGATTTCCTGGTGGAGCGTCGCGCGGAGCGCGGACATGCCATCGTGGCTCTGGGGGGCGGGGTGATTGGCGATCTGGCCGGATTTGTGGCGGCCACCTTCCTGCGCGGGATGCCGCTGGTTCAGGTTCCCACCAGCCTGATGGCGATGGTCGATTCTTCTATTGGCGGCAAAACGGCTATCAATCATCCCCAGGGCAAGAACCTGATCGGAGCTTTCCACCAGCCGCGCCTGGTTCTTTCCGATGTGGAAGCGCTTTCCACGCTCCCGGAGCGGGAGCTGATCTCCGGCTGGGCAGAAGTGATCAAGCACGGACTCATCCGCGATGCCGAGTTCTTTGAGTTTCTGGAGAAGAATCAGAAGGAGCTCACCCGACTGGACCGCAAGGCCACTACCGAGGCCATTAAGAAAAGCGCTGCCATCAAGGCCGCTGTGGTCAGCGAGGATGAGAAGGAATCCGGGATTCGCACCCTTTTGAACTACGGACACACCATTGCGCACGGACTGGAGACTGCCAGCGGATATGGTCAGTTGTTGCATGGCGAGGCGGTCGCCATCGGCATTATGGGCGCTGCACGGATTGCCGAGCAAGTCGGCCTTTTGGGCCGCGACGCAGTGGAGCGGCAGAACAATCTATTCAGGGGCTTTGGCCTGCCGGTGGTCAGTCCCGATGTTGATCCTCAAGCTGTCCTGAAGGCCATTGAGCTTGATAAAAAAGTCCAGAAGAAATCCGTGCGCTGGGTTTTGCTGGAGGAGATCGGCAGGGCTATAGTCAGGGCGGATGTGCCGCCGGAGGTGGTGAGGGGAGTGGTGGGAAATTATGATCATCGATAGGAGCGACTGTGATGCGATATGAAACTTATCCTCACCGGTTTGCTGATATCATCTTGAATTCAGATTATGAATTGAAGCAAGAGATCGAAAGGGCAATAGCTGCTATAGATTTCAAAGAGGCAGAAGGGAGATTTGTTCAGCGCAATAAGGAGAAAAAGACTGGTGGAAAGAAGGAGTCTAAAGGCAAGCAATCCACATTGAATGAAATGTTTAAAGAACAATTTACCATTATGGGATGGGAATCCGAGAAAAATGTCTTCAACGATCCTTCAAATGATCTCACCATCGATTTCTGGAAGCGCAAGATTGGTGTTGATGTGGCTTTCAATCACAGGTCTTTCATTGGTGGAGATCTCTTAAGACTCCAAGCCGCTGCCGAAGTGAAAAACATAATAAAAGTTGGTGTCTATATTTGTCCTACCAAGGCATTTGCAAAATCGGTCAATGCTACTGATGCTGCATCGATGGTATCCTTCGAGCGCGCGAAATGGTACTTGGAGAATTTTATCCAGTGTTCACGGTTCCGATATTGCTCATTGGGCTGATCGGCTAGAAGGCAGAGCGTAGGGTGGGCTTGAGCCTACCATCATCTTCACTCAACATGGATTCCCGCCTCCGCGGGAATGACAAAATCACCATCACCCGTTCGGCAGGCTCAGGGCAGGCCTTAATTCTCTCCCATCGAAGCCGAGGAAAAATGCCTTCCATCGCTTCTTGAGAGGATAGGGTACAGGATGCAATCGACACCAATATCACCGAGACCATTCAGATTATCATTGATGATCGAGCGATCCTTGAAAGGCATAAGCTGGCAGCTCCGATTGACAACTGTCACCAAATGATGAATTATTTGACTAGGTTTTGGGATAATATGGTTAAGCGGACTCGAATTTCCTGAGGTGGACGTGTAGGGTACGCAAAACCGGGGTTTTCTTTGAGAACTTCGGCCCTGTGTGATGTGTCGGATATCCAAATGGGGGCTCCAGAGATAAAAATGCAAGTCGGTTCGGGGGCGAGGCACAATCTGAAAGTGATCGATTTCGAGGAATCGGTTTACGTCTACAATTACGATTTTCATTCCAGAGAGGCGGCGGCATTCAACGTGGATTGGCCGGTAACTATTGTTTTTGTAGGGAATGCCTCTGTATCCAAGGTTAAGGCTCTCTATTGGGCCGATCACGGGGAGAAGAAGTCATTCAATTTTCGAGATGGCGATCTTTCGGAATGGCTTGAGGACGAGGGGACGAAATCGAAGGGGATCACCGCTTGCCATATGAGATTGTATGCGGCGAATGGTGACTACAGTCAGAATGTGAAACTCGGGAAGTGCGTGATCGGCACAACCCACTATGACAAATGTGAGGGATGGCCGTGGCCCTGGCGTCATCAAGTCGGGTGGAGTGAGGATGCGGGGAGAGAAGTTCTGCGCATAGCCAAGAAGAAGGGATATCGGACCGTTGAGAAGATGTGGAATTGGAATAACTACGAAGAGGGTTACTGGGAAGGGAATCGCTGGTATCAATGCGATGGTTGGGTTTCTGTGATCGAGATACCCTAATCGGGACGAGATACTTGAGAGATTAGGTTATGCCAATATCATTCGCGAGCATCTTTGGAACTGCCAGCCTGTTATATCGCCTTTCAGGTGGATTTCGAGCGATCAAGTGCCGTATGTCCGTTCGGATTGCCTCTGCAAAGGGCTGTTTTTTTCAGTCAACCAGCGCTGCCCCAAGCACATCACATGAGGGGGGATGAAATATCGATGTTAGCAATGTTAAAAATGCGAATCTCGAACGTGCTTCAGGTGAAGAAGACCCTATGGAAAGGCACAATCATTGCTTTGCCAATCGGAGTAGTTTTCTGGATACTATCTGGCCTCTTAGGGGCTGTGAATGGGCTTGGGGACAAACTACTGACCCTGTTCTTCCCGGGGAGGCATATTGCATGGGGCTTTGGATTCTTGGTCATACTCTTTTTCATCGTTTTTGTCGGTAGAATGGAAGTCCACTTTGAGGGAAGGGAAAGGAGTACATGGCAAACCATCAAGCAGAAGAGCGTAGGTAGAATTCCATTCTTCGGGCCCCTGTTAGCCAGCAACAAAAAGATATTATCTTATGAGGACTTCAAACGATTGACTCCATGTAAGTTCTGGCTTTCCGGTACTACACCCCACTATGGCTTCATAATCAATGAGCAGAAGGTCAAGGGAGCGGACACAGAGATCGATGTTTATCGGCCCAATGTACCTTCTATAATTCCCGGCGATCTGTTCCCTCTGAAGAAACGACTGGTGATAAAACTCGGAAATTCCCCGACGGATATTCTGGATAAACTAACAAGCGTGGGATTCATCAGCTCTGCGGAGGAAATCCCGATTCCCTGGGATGATGAGACAGAGGAGGAATTCCGGGAGAGAATAAACCTGACGCCTTTGGAGATAGCAGTCAAGAGAATAATTGCAGCGCAGGTTCGATAACCTTGGCTTTTCTTGCCATTTGCTTCAACTATAGTTCACTGACCAAAACAGCGGGAATCGAAGGTGGCTGAACAAAGTGCTGATTGACAGGCCATATCTCTTAGAGTATATTAGTGGTATGAAAATAAAGACATCTATCACACTTTCAGAGGATCTGTTGAAGGCTATCGATGGCTGGGTCGGTCAGCACAAGAATCGCTCCGATTTTATCGAGACAGCGGTGTGGACATTTATCACCCAGAAGACGCGTGAGGAACAGAACAAGAAAGACCTTGAGACCATCAATCGCTGTGCCGACCGTCTGAATGAAGAGGCAGCCGACGTTCTGGCTTATCAGATTTCACTATGAAGCGCGGTGAATTATACAGAGTCGATCATCCTTCAGCCAGAGATCCAAAGAAATCGAGGGTGTTTGTTGTCGTCAGCCGACAAGTTCTCATTGATTCCCGGTTTTCCACCGTTATCTGCGCTCCGATCTATTCCATTCACGATGGGCTTTCCACTCAAGTGCTCGTTGGTGAAGATGAGGGGCTGAAACACAGCAGCAGTATCCACTGTGATGAATTGGTTAGCCTTGCCAAGTCGGCCCTAACCAATTATGTGGGCATCCTCTCACAGCAGAAAATTCAGGAACTCAGCCAATCTCTTGGTATTGCCCTCGATATACAGGAATAGGGCGACTGCATCTGCCTTTACAAGGAAATCTGCTCCAGGGAGTATTCCATACTCCCTAATCCCAGGGTGGCTGCGTGGGCAATATGTTCTATATCCTCCGGACCGTGTTTTTCTCGGAGGGGCGTAGCCTGAATATCCTTCAGCAACTGCATACCACAGGAGTCCAGTGCACCGGGTCTTTGCCTGCCAGCATGTAGCCCAGCTTGATCCGGTTTCCGCCATGGCGTCTCTCGTTGGCCTGCTCGTAAGTCTCGATGGCATCAACGATGAACAGATTCGCTTTTATCACGCGGTTGACCTCGGCGATTCCCTTGCCCAGGCTCTTCAGTTTGGAGTGCATCATCACACGCTCCCGGTTGCGCAGTAAGCCAAATTGGTTCTTGAGGGCTCCGGTCATGGAGGTCCATTTGTGGGGCTTCAGAACTGGCAGCGAGATCATATGGTCGCAGTCGAACGCCAGAGCCGATATCTCCAGGCTCATGCTTTCTGTTTTGAATTTCTTGAAGGGATGTTCCCTCACATCCTCAAGCGCAACCCCCCTTGCCCGGCAAACTTCAGCCAGCGGATGAGCGCCCAATTCCTTCCGGGTGATGCGCAGATCGACGGCCGGGCCATCGGCAACGATGATTCGGCAGCCTGACTGGATGAGAAAGTCTAGAACCGAGGCCAACACTTCGGGGTGAGTGGTTGTGGGGTATTCTTCGTGAGAAACCAGATTGGGCTTGACCAGCACTTTCATGCCCTCACGGAAATCCGAGCGGAACTTTTCCATCACCCAATTGACAAAAGGAATCCGGTTTTCGGTCCGGGAAAGGTAAACAGCGGGTTTCTCCATGGATTGATTGTAGCAAACGCCGAACCGAAAATCCTGGGCAGGCGATCGGAAAATTTGACATGCGGCCGCATTTGAGGTATATTAGCCTGCGTGATATCAAGAGATAAACTCAAGCGTTAGACCTCGTCTTCGACCTCGATTTCCATCGGTCGTCATTCACCCGGCAACCACAAGAATCGCGAGCCCCGTAAGTGAGGAGTCCATGACCAGTGAAAGTATTCGAAATGTAGCCATCATTGCGCACGTTGATCACGGCAAAACCACGTTGGTCGACCAGCTCTTGCGCCAGAGCGGGCAATTCCGCCAGAGCGAAGTTTCAGGAGAGTGCATCCTCGATTCCAATCCGCTGGAACGAGAGCGAGGGATCACTATTTTGGCCAAGAACTGCGCTATCGACTATACCGATCGTAAGGGGCGGCAATTCCACATCAATATCGTCGATACGCCGGGGCATGCCGATTTCAGCGGTGAAGTGGAGCGAGTGCTCCGAATGGCTGATGGCGTTCTGCTGCTGGTCGATGCCGCCGAGGGCGTTATGCCGCAGACTCGTTATGTTCTGTCCAAAGCACTGGCGCTTGGCTTGAAGCCTGTGGTGATCATCAACAAGATGGACCGTCCGGATGCGCAACACCGCAACGTGCTGAGTGAGGTTTTTGACCTGCTGGTTGATCTGGGCGCTGATGAGCATGCCCTCAATTTTCCCACTATCTATGCCTCTGGACGGGAAGGCTGGGCGGCCAAGGATCCCACCAAGCCGGAAGTGGGAAGTGTTCATGACGTGTTCGATGCTATAATCGAACACATTCACCCGCCGCAACTCGATGGTAGCGCGCCTCTGCAGGCGCTGATCACCACTCTGGACTACAATGACTACGTGGGGAGAATCGCCATTGGGCGCGTATTCGCGGGTACCATGCGGGCCGGAGAGGATGTTGTCATCATTGATCGAGAAGGCAAGCATTCCAAGCAGCGCATCAGCCAGCTTTTCCGATTTGATGGTCTGGGCCGAAAGGAAGTGGACCACATTGACGTTGGGGACCTGTTTGCCTTGGTAGGACTGGACAAGTTCGAGATCGGGAACACCATCGCCGATCTTAGCCATCCGATAGCTTTGCCGACTGTGGCCATGGATTTGCCCACGATCCAGATGGCATTCCGTGTCAATGATAGCCCGTTCAGCGGTCGAGAAGGTAAGTATGTCACCGGACGGCAGGTCCGGGATCGGCTGCTCAAGGAAGTGAAGTCTAATGTGGCGCTCCGGGTGGAGGACAGAGGCGACGAGATCATCGTCTCGGGCCGGGGGGTTCTTCATCTGGGAATCCTGCTGGAGAATATGCGTCGCGAGGGTTATGAGCTCACGGTGGGTAAACCGGAAGTCATCTATGAGTATAAGGGAGACAAGAAACTGGAGCCCTTGGAATTACTGGTGGTCGATGCGCCAAACGATAGCATCGGCGCTGTGATGCAGCTCCTGGGAGACCGGCATGCGGAGATGGTGAACATGGAAGTTGCCGGAAATCACACTCACCTTGAATTCAAGGTTCCGGCGCGAGGACTGATCGGCTTGAGATCCAATCTCCTGACCGCCACCAAGGGCGAGGCCATTATGCACCACCGTTTCATGGAGTACGGTGACTTTAGGGGAGAGATTCCGGGCCGAATCAATGGCGTGATGATCGCTACCGAAACGGGCCAGGTGACTACTTATGCCCTTGATCAGCTTGCCGACCGGGGCATCATGTTTGTTGAACCCGGAGCCATGATATACGAAGGCCAGATTGTGGGGGAGTACTGCAAGGATAAGGATATCCCGGTGAATGTTGTCCGGCAGAGAAAGCTGACCAACATGCGTAAATCCACCAAAGAGATGATGATCATCCTCAAAACCCCGAAAAGGCTGGAACTGGAGGACGCTCTCGAATACATTGATGACGATGAATTGGTGGAAATCACTCCGGATTCGATCCGCTTGCGTAAGAGGCGCCTGACGGATAATGACCGTCGCCGGGAGCGGAGACACGGGCCTGCCCTCGACTGATATCGGGGGTTAAGTCAGACTTTTTCAGCACCCTGCTTGACTTCGATGCACTTGTCGAGAAGTGGGGGCTGTTTGCATTTGCAGGGCAAATCCGCTTAGAATAATAGTAACCAAGCCCCAAAGAACCTTGGATCAGGAGATGCAGGATTCCTCCTTCCGGGGGCTCGGGGGTGTCCCCCGAATTCCTCAACCCTCCCCCAAGATTTGGGGCCAGGGGGTTGATTCAATCAGAGATTGTTAGCCATGATGGCCAGGGATTAAAGGTGAAAATACTTCTCGTTTATCCAAGATACCCCGATACCTTCTGGGGTTTTCAGCATGCCTTGAAGTTTATTTCCAGAAGGGCATCTTTTCCTCCGCTGGGCTTACTCACGGTTGCCAGCATGCTTCCTGTAGAATGGGAGAAGAAGCTGGTCGATATGAATGTCACTTCGCTGAAGGACAGGGACATTAAATGGGCGGATTGCGTTTTCATCAGCGCCATGATCGCCCAGAAGGAATCCACCAAGCAGGTCATCAATCGTTGCAACAAAGTTGGGATCAAGGTTGTTGCCGGAGGGCCCGTCTTTACCTCGGGATATGAGGAGTTCAAAGGCGTAGATCACTTCGTTCTGGGCGAGGCAGAGGCAACTCTTCCGCAATTTCTGGAAGACTTCCAGAAAGGGTGCGCCATGCGGGTTTATGCTTCCGATGAGCGTCCAGATATCACCCGGACACCTGTTCCCTCATGGGATCTGATCGAAGTCAAGCATTACGTTTCGATGCCGATCCAGTACTCCCGAGGCTGTCCTTACGATTGCGAATTCTGTGACATCGTTGTCATGAACGGCCGTGTTCCTCGAACCAAGAAGCCGTCCCAGATTCTGCGGGAACTCAGCGCCATACACAGAACAGGGTTCCGAGGGTCCGTGTTTATTGTTGACGATAATTTTATCGGCAATAAGGTCAAGGTCAGGGAATTGCTGCCGAAAGTGATTCGATGGCAGAAGAAAACCGGCTATTCTTTCAACTTCCTCACTGAAGCATCGCTCAATCTTGCTGATGACGAGGGGCTGATGCACATGATGGTCGAGGCAGGATTCGACAAGGTCTTTGTGGGCCTGGAAACGCCGGTTGAGGAGAGCCTGGTCGAGTGCAACAAGTTCCAAAATGAGAATCGCGATATGACAGCGGCGGTGAAGCGAATTCAAAACCAGGGAATGCAAGTTCTGGGCGGATTTATTGTGGGCTTTGATAATGACCCTCCCAATATCTTTGAGCGGCAGATCAGTTTTATCCAGAACACCGGCGTGGTTACTGCCATGGTCGGAGTGCTCACTGCTCTGCCGAAAACCAAGCTATACGAACGTCTGAAGACCGAGGGACGTTTGGTGAAAGCCAGCTCCGGCAACAATACGGATGGCTCGGTCAACTTCATTCCCAAGATGGATACCGAGGTTCTCAAAAACGGCTATCAGAAGATCATCCAGACGATTTATTCTCCCAAGAAGTACTATGAGAGAATAGAAACGTTCCTCAAGGAATACAAGCCTCCGAAGAGAAAACGCAGAAGGGCTTCTTTCGCGGAGATCAAGGGCTTCCTCAAGTCGCTCTGGTATCTGGGAATCGTGGGGAAGTCAAAGTTCTACTACTGGAAGTTCATGACCAGGGTTGCCCTCAAGCATCGCCGGTCATACCGGGAAGCGATAGAACTGACTGTCTACGGACATCACTTCCGGAAAATCACCGAGAAACTCCAGCGGCAAACCAGCCCACAAAGGTCATAAGGCTCGGATTTTTGGATGCTAACTCATGGCCGCTATCTGTTGCTTTAGCTGAGCCAGCGCCTTGCCATATTCCGCATCCAGTTTTCCGGAGACCTGACGCCAGTTTTCCTGAAACTCCGGGGTGCTCTCCACATTCAGTTTCCCCGTGGGGCGTTTGCCCGTTTTCTGTTGGATGGCCTGGGCCATCGCCCGCTCGAAATTCGACTTCAATTGTTCAAAATTTTGTTTGGCTGTTTGACCATAGTAGTTTGAGAGATTGGCCAATTGGTCTTTGGCCTGCTTCAAACCATTGGCATCCTTTTTCAGGGATGAGAGCCCATGGAAAACGGCCTCATTCCTGGCGGCATCAGTCTCTTTTTTGGGCAAAACCAGGTTTTGGAGAAGGATAGCCTCCACAGCTTTCGATACGTATTTCCGGGCTTCAGCATCGAATTTGTCCAGTTCATCGGCGAGGCTATACTTTAGGTCTTTAAGAAATTCAGAAGCAATCCGTTCTCCTTCTGAGCGGTGCTTCATTTCGTTGAGTTTCTCTTGAGATACTTCGATCTTGTCGGCTCTTTCCAAAGCCCTATCGAGAGCGCTTTTCATGAATCCGTCACTCATTTGGGCTACCTCCACTGATTACTACTGCCACGTCCACCATTTGTTGAATACGAAATTGAACAGTGTAACTGCCATTATACCTAAGACTGCTGAGAAAATGTAATAGACACCGGTAACCTCGGTAAAGAAGATCAGTATACCCTCGTTGATACCGAAACCCACCATGCAGACGAGATTAAACTTTGCCATTCGAGCCAATACGGATCGATAGGCCGAGGTTTGTCTATCTCGAAATGTCCAGTGTTCATTCCAGGCGAAGTTGTTGATGATGGAAGCCTCCACGGCGATGGCATTGGAAAAGGCATAGAACATCCCGAAACCCTCGGTCAGCAGGGCCAGAATCCCGAGGTTAACTACCACGCCGCTCAGGCCCACAGCGCAATACATAATAAAGCGCCGTAGTTCCCCCTCACTCCTGATCAGGCGATAAAGGTGCTTCAGGTAGTTGACTTGTTCGGTCCAGTTGAAATTGCTCTTCCCTCTTTCCCGCCCTGTGAATACATAGGGGACCTCTGTCACGGTATTGTGCTTGCCTTTGACCAGAATCTCCAGCAGAATCTTGTATCCGATGGGATTCCATTGGATGCCTTCAGTCACCTTTTTTCGGAAGAGGAAGAAACCAGAGAGAGGGTCCTTCACGTTTCTGATTTTGGCAAAGAGAAAATGCGGCATTATTTTGGCGCCGATGGAGATCACTTTCCTGGTGAAAGTCCAGTCTTCCACTCCGCCGCCGTTCACATATCTGCTGGCGATGACGATATCGGAATGGCCCATCTCTCGATACAGATCGGGGATTTTTTCTGGAGGGTGCTGCAAATCGGCATCGATCACTCCCAGGACGTCGCCCTCAGCATGTTCGAATCCGGCGATGACCGCCGAGGCCAAGCCCAGCTTCCCCTCGCGGTGAATCACTTTGATCGGCCTCTCCCGGGCCAGTTCGTCTGCCAGTTCTCCGGTGCCGTCAGGGCTGTTGTCATCGACGACGATCAGTTCATAATCGATCTGAGACAGTGCATGATGAACCCTCTCCACCAGGATGGGGAGATTTTCCTTTTCGTTATAGGTTGGAACAATGATCGACAGTTGAGTCAAAATGGGCCATCCACGAGACAAAGACTCACGGCGGGTTCAAGGAGCCGTGAACAGGCGGTGAAGGTCTTCGCCAGTTATCTTCTCTAGATTATCCGTCACCAGGTCTGCCTTGGCAAGGGCTTCTCTGGGATGAGTGTTGGTTACGGCAATGCATTTCATTCCGGCGGCTTTGGCTGCCTCTACGCCGGCAGTGGCATCCTCAATCACAATGCATCGGCCTGCCGGAATACCGAGACGCCGGGCGGCTAGGAGAAATATTTCTGGATCAGGCTTTCCTTTTTTTACATCGTCCCCCGATGCAACACAGTCGAAGTATTCGGCGATGCGCAGAGAAGAGAGAATGAAATGGATATTCTCAGAGGGGGCCGATGAGGCCAGTGCGATTCCAGCATTCATCCCTTGCTGGGCCTTCAACAGTCTCAAAACGCCGGGAAGCAGACTGACATCATTCTTGATCTTGGAGCGGAAGATGGCTTCTTTTTCCCTGGCGAGAGTCTCGATTTGTTCTGTTGTAAGGCTTTCAGGAAGGGTTTTCAGAATGTCATCGTTGCGACGTCCAAAGTCATGCTGAAAATCCTGTTCGCTATAGACTTTCCCTCTGGCTTCAAAAAACTCGCGCCATGCTGAAAAATGAAACGGTCCGGTATTGGCGATCACCCCGTCCATGTCCCATAGTATCGCCTTATCGAATTTCTTTCCCAAAATACTCTACTTCCCGCCGATCAGTGTCAGGAATTCGGCGCGGGTGGCGGCACGCTGTCTGAATATACCTCTCATCGCAGAAGTGACAATTTTACTGCCCGGTTTTTTAATCCCTCGCATTGTCATGCAGAGGTGCTCAGCTTCCATGATCACTGCCACTCCCATTGGTTCCAGAACGTTCACCATGGTGTCGGCGATCTGGGAGGTCAACCGTTCCTGCATCTGGGGGCGCTGTGCGAACACCTCCACCACCCTGGATAGCTTGCTTGCCCCGACAACCCTGCCCCTGGGGATATAGCCAATGTGCGCCACGCCATGGAACGGCAAGAAATGGTGCTCGCACATGGAGTAGAAAGGGATATCTTTGGCGATCACCATCTCGTCGTGGCCTTCTTCAAAGCCGACTTTGAGATGTTCCTCAGGGTCCTGATACATGCCGCTGAAGATATCGGCATACATCTGGGCGATGCGCTTTGGAGTGCCTTTCAGACCCTCTCGTTCGGGGTCTTCGCCAAGCGCCTCGATGATCGAAAGCATGGCTGCCTGAATTTTATCCTGATCAATCACCCCATAACCTCCCACTGAACCGCTGGTATTTGCCTCAAAGAAAGGCGTCATCCTAAATGTTCATGCTTCGACAAGCTCAGCACGAACGTAACACTTTCCCTCCGTTCGCCCTGAGCTTGTCGAAGGGGGCGGAGAAAAAGAGCAGTTACGTTTAAAAAACAAGTACGAGTCTAGTGATCGGCTACTTGGCCAGCATAATCTTCTCAATGGCAGACAGATCAGCCGGCACTTCGTTAATGGGCGAAGCCTGCTTTAAGGCCGTATCGGGGTCTTTTAATCCGTTCCCGGTGATGATGCAGACCACCTTTTTCTTCTTCAGGTCGAGACCTTTGGCCGCCAGCTTGATCAGTCCGGCCACCGATGCCGCCGATGCTGGTTCCCCGAAAACCCCTTCTTCAGCCGCAAGCCTGCGATAGGCATGCAGAATCTGGGGATCGGTGACGCTATCGATGACGCCGCCGGATTCTTCCCGCGCGGCTACGGCTTGTTTCCAGCTCGCCGGATTGCCGATGCGGATGGCGGTGGCGATGGTTTGAGGATTCTCGATGATCCTGTTTTGAACGATTGCCGCCGAGCCCTCGGCTTCGAATGCCATCATCTTGGGACGGATTTTGGCCCTGCCTGCCTGATGATATTCCACAAATCCCTTCCAATAGGCGGTGATATTGCCCGCATTCCCCAGGGGAAGGAAAAGATAGTCCGGCGCTGTCTCCAGTGCATCGACGATCTCAAAGGCGGAAGTCTTCTGGCCTTCAATTCGAAATGGATTGAGGGAGTTGACCAGGGTAATAGGATGCTTTTCGGTGATGGTGCGCACCATCTTCAGTGCCTGATCGAAATTGCCGTCGACGCTGATGACCTGTGCTCCGAATATCATGGCCTGGGCCAGCTTCCCCAGAGCGATGTTCCCTTTGGGCACCAGAACGAATACCTTCAGTCCAAAACGTGCCCCGTAAGCAGCCGCTGAGGCGCTGGTATTTCCGGTGGAAGCGCAGGCAATCGCTTTGCTGCCCTCCTCCACAGCTTTGGCCACGGCAAAAACCATCCCTCGATCCTTGAACGAACCGGTGGGATTGCAGCCCTCAAGCTTGAAATAGAGCTCGCAACCCAGTTCCTTCTCCAGCTTGCGAGAGCGAACCAGCGGGGTATTTCCCTCGCCGATGGTCAGGATCGGTGTGTTGAGAGTCATAGGAAGAAAATCGCGGTATTTTTCTATCAAGCATTGCATTTGAATCAATCCTCAACTCGTATAAGATTACTGATCTCCCTCACTACCTCAATCTGCTTCATCTGGATTATTGCCTGCTGCATGGCACGTTCCTGTGCGGGGTGGGTCATAATCACGATTTCGGCGCTTCTGGATTGGCTGTGAGCTTCTTTCTGGATGGCCGATGAGATGCTGATGAGATTATCCCCAAACACCTTGGTGATTTTGGCCAGCACGCCGGGCTGGTCTCCGATAGTCATCCGAATATAATATCGAGTTTCGATATCCTCCATCGGAATGACTTTCTTGGGCACATCAAGGTGCAACCCTGATTTCTCTCGCTTACCCAGAACAATATTCCGCGCCAGGTGAATCGCATCGGCGACGACGGCATTGGCGGTAGGGTCGGCACCTGCGCCTCGGCCATAAAATATGATTCTGCCGGAGAGGTCTCCCTCGGTCTGTATGGCGTAGAATACCCCATCTACTTTTGCCAAGAGCATATTTTCCGGGATGAACACAGGATGAACCCTCACTTGAACCGCTGGCCCTTCGTTCTTGGCGATGGCCAGGAGCTTGATGGCATATCCCAGCTCCTTGGCATAGCGGAAATCCTGAGATGCGATGCGGGAGATACCCTCGCGATAGACATCCTCGGGGCGGATATCGGTGTGGAAGGCGATAGTAGCCAGAATAGCGATCTTGTAAGCGGCGTCGATTCCCTCGATATCGTTGCGGGGATCGGTCTCCGCGTATCCTAGAGCCTGGGCTTCCCTGAGCGCCACGGAGAATTCCAGCCCTTCCTTATCCATCCGGGTCAGGATATAGTTGGTGGTGCCGTTGATGATGGTATGGATGGCCGATATGGCATTGATCTGAAGGGTTTGTTCCAGAGGAGCGATGAGTGGAATGCCGCCGCCCACGCTGGCTTCATATAACAGGCCCACATGATGCTCATCAGCCAATGCCAGAAGCTCAGGTCCATACTTGGAGATGACCTCCTTGTTGGCAGTGACGACGTGTTTGCCGCTCTTGATGGCTTTTTCGATGAAGTCACGGGCGGGGACTTCCCCCCCGATCAGTTCAATGACGATATCGATATCGGAATCCAGGAGGATATCTTGCGCGTTGGGGGTAAACGTGTGAGGGTCGATTAGCGCTGAGTGCTGTTTTGTCCTATCGAAGTCCGCGACTCTCTTCAATTGGAGGGGAACGCCAATCTGCTTGGCAATGGAATCGGGTCTTTCTCTGAGGATTTTCGCCACACCACTACCGATGACCCCTAACCCGATTAAGCCGACGTTGATCCTATCTCTCACCCCAGATCACTCCCACTCAGAAAAGGAACTCATTGCAGGGCTTTTTGTATTGCCAAGGTTTTCAGTTCGGCGGATAGTAAGTCCGTCACGGTGAACGTCTTGCTTTGTTCCTCAAACCAAGCGTTGAATGATGCATTGATCAGCTGGTCTCTTTGGGCTTCTTCCACCAGCCGGGAGTCTTCCCTCTCCAGGACCTGGATGATCCAATAATCCGTGTTATCTGCCGATGTGCTTGCGGGGATCGGTTTGCTGAGAGCTCCCAGCTCTAGGCTGAAGGTAGCTTCCTTAAAACTCTCTCCATATTTGGCGATTGATATATCTCCGGGAAGCCAGCCCAAGTCCCCCCCGCTAACCCTCGATGGGGTGTCTGTGGAGGACTCCTCAGCTAAAGCGGAGAAATCTTCACCGCTGGCCAGTCTCGCTTTTATTGTTTCACGGACTTTTTCAGGATCTTCATTGCCGGGGCTTACTGTCGGCTCTTCAACCTGTCCCTCTTCCGCGGTGATGGATACCGAGTTGATCTCAGTAACTGCAGCCTTGACATCAATCAGAATTCCTTGCACGCGCGCTTGAGGCATTTCTTTGGCAACGTCCTTCTCACCGATGTAATCTCGGACCTTCTCTTGCAAGATATTCAGCGAGATCTGTTGCCGGTAGAACTTTTCGGATATCCCGATGCTCTTCAATTGTTTAAGAAGCGTATTATAGGAAGCGGTTGGAGTCGGAGTGAGAGTGGCATCGGGGGTCTGCTCCGAACTGTTTTCCGATGCTTCGGGCGGAGCGAACTGCTCCTCGATGTTTGCATCGATCTCTGCCTCTGTTACTCCCAGGCCCAGTGTCAGCGCAAGCTGCCGAATCATTTCCTGAGACTGCATTGCATTGAATATGTATTGGGCAAAGTCGGCGTGATAAGATGAAGTGTACTGGCTTATCCCGGCGAAGCGGAGAAGCTTGACATAATCGCCGAGGTCGAAGGATCGATCATTGACTTTAAGGATGGTCTCGTGGTCTTCTTCGTTCTGGCTTTGGGCATGATCATAGAAAGCATAGCCCACCAACCCCAAGACGAGAACGATAACGGCAGATACCGAAATGAGTATAATTTGCTGCCTCTGCTGTTCTTTCTCCCAGCGCGAGGCTCGTCCTCTGGTAACCGCCCATTCCGGGCGCTCTTTGTTGTTTTTAGCCACAGATAAAATACCTTTCCAGCACAAGCCCCAGGAAACCTTAAATCCCGGGGGATGATCGAAGTTCTTCTGTACCGAGGGCGTTTATGAGAATCGATCCCTGGTCCCTACACCACCACTCCCACGGATATGCTCTGCCGTATAGGGCAGAAGGGCAAGATACCGGGCCCTCTTCAGGGATGCACTTAGCAGCCTTTGATGTCTGGCGCAAACACCGGTTCTATGCCGAGGCTCCATCCTGCCGCGATCAGAGATGAATCGACGCAGCATCTCAACCTCTTTGTAATCGATTTTCTTGGATCTATCCACACAGAACGGACAGACCTTACGTTTTGGAATATATCTTCTTCTTTCCCGTATCACTTTTTCTCCATTGCCTAATGCGATTTATGTTCCAAAAACCCTATTCAAAGGGAAGTTCTTCTGGTTCGATTGCTTCTGCAATCTCGTCGAGCTCGGGCCCTTCTCCTTCAGGATGCATGCCCACTGCCCGGCGGTCAAGAAAGATAACCCTGCTAGCGTGAATTTCCACTCTGAATCGCCTTTGCCCATCCTGCCCTTCCCAGCTGCGGGTTCTCAGCCTGCCTTCGACGTAAACGCGTTGTCCTTTGGTTAAGAATTGGTTGCAACTCTCGGCTTGTCTGTCCCAAGTGATAATATCAAACCACTCGGTCTCTCTTTTCCGTTCCCCATCGGGAGCATTGAAATACCGGTTGGTAGCCAGACGAAAAGATGTCACCGGTTTTCCATTTGGCGTGAACCGCATTTCCGGATCACTGCCCACATTCCCGATGACCATTATCTTGTTTAGCCAAGCCATTCCAAAGCTCCTTTTTGATATGCTAGTCTTCCAATCTTATCAGCAAATGACGAAGGAAAGTTTCAGAGATGTTTAGGTTGGCCTCTAGCTCTGCTGCTTTGGATGGGTCGAGGTCCATTTTCAACAGCACGTAGTTACCCTCTGAGTGATGCTGAATCGGGTAAGCCAGCTTTCGCCTTCCCCAGTGATCTGTTTGTGAGATGACGCCGCCGTTTTTATTAACGAGTTCTGTGAGTTTCTCCATTGCCTGGGGAACATTTTCCTCGGCAATATTCGGATCTATGATTACCGTCAATTCATACCTGTTCAAATACTCATTCTCCCTTGAGTTGTTGATTCTCCCTGAAGATGGATTATTATAGCATGCGAACGAATCGGTGAGCAAGCCTATGATACATAGCGTGTTTATCAATGGC
Source organism: Dehalococcoidia bacterium (assembly GCA_028711995.1). Taxonomy (NCBI): domain Bacteria; kingdom Bacillati; phylum Chloroflexota; class Dehalococcoidia; species Dehalococcoidia bacterium. The sequence continues at coordinate 24,939 of JAQTRE010000031.1, forward strand.
TGTCTTTCATGATTAGCCGGATAGTCTTGATGATAAACGAGTCGTCGGAAATTGGTAAGGCTCATTTTGTGTTGGAAACGACTTTAGGTTGATTCTGTCTAGTTTTGGTGTTATTATAGTCTACGCTTGTTCAATGGGGGGTGAGGAGGTTGCCTTCTTTAGCAGGAGTTTCGGGCCATTAGCTCAGCTGGTTAGAGCGCGGTCCTGATAAGACCGAGGTCCCTGGTTCGAGCCCAGGATGGCCCACCATAGGTATAAATAGATAGAAACTCTGGCGGGTTTCTTTTTCTTTCCTGGGGAGCATTGGCAGGTATTCTTCAAGTTATTTAACCTCTTATTAGCGCATTATATGGGGTCTATTCGGAGGGTCCCTAACATTTCTCATCAGGGTGCGTTAGGATTAGGATAGGTTGATCGTTAAGCGTACGACTACTTTGATCCCAAAGACATCACAGAACGGGTTCCTCACTCATAATCATAGAATCCCTTACTGGACTTGCGCCCATACCAACCCGCAGTGACCATCTGCTTTAGGATAGTCGGCGCCGCGTATTTGGGGTCCTTGAATTCTTCATACATGGCTTGTCCAACGAAGCAAAGCGTGTCAAGTCCAATGAAATCCGCCAGCGTCAATGGGCCCATCGGATGGTTTAACCCCATCTTTATGGCAGCGTCGATGTCTTCCCTGGTAGAGACACCATTCTGAAGGGTGCGCATGGCATCGAAGAGGTATGGAATGAGAAGCAGGTTCACGATGAAACCGGGCGTATCTTTGGCAACTACTATCTCTTTGCCAATGGAAACGCTGAATTTCTTAGCGGTCTCCATAGTCTGCTCACTGGTAGCGATTGTCCTCACTAACTCTACGATCTTCATTACCGGAACGGGATTAAAGAAATGCATCCCCATTACTTGGGCAGGACGTTTTGTGGCTGAAGCTACCTCGATAATCGACAGGCACGAGGTATTGGTAGCCAGAATGGCATGTTTTGGACAAATTCTATCGAGATCGGCGAATATCTGTTTTTTGACAGCCATCTTTTCAACGGCGACTTCGATCACGATATCACAACCGCTGAAATCATTGAGGCTGGTGGTTCCTTTCAAGCGCGATAGCGCCGCATCCGCATCCGCTTTAGCCATCTTTCCTTTCTCTACGTTCTTCAAAAGGATGCCCTTGATCGATCCCAACCCCTTCTGCAAGAGCTCATTGTTTATCTCAGAAACTATTGTCTGATAGCCCGACTGAGCGCAAACCTGCGCTATGCCCGATCCCATCAACCCGCATCCCACTACTCCTACTTTCTTGATCTCCATAACTTTATCTCCTTTCTTGAAGGTATTCTTAACCGCTTGAGTAGAGGTTCCTCAATCACCCCTCTTTATCTGAAATGATGGCCCTGGGCAAAGGAGGCTTGGAGGCCATGCCGAACTCTTTGAAGGCTGCATCTCGTATGGTCTCCAGATCCGATCTCAGTTGATCGCGCTTTGCTTTAGACTTCGGCAGAGATGACATAATCCGTTGAATTGATTCGGACTCTTTTCCTTGGCGATAGAGACTCTGTCCCTTGTCTGTGGTGAGGATTTTCACCTTGCTCTTGTTGTCCGGGTCACTGACTCGCGTTACCAGCCCCGATTTCTCCATTCTGCTCAATAGCGCAGAAGTGGCGTGAGGTGTCCGGCCCAGCCATCGGGCGATCCTCCCGATAGTTGCATTGCCGTCCATCAGGCTTACGGAAAGCAAGGCGCGGAATTCCATGTCCGTAAGGCTTTGCTTTCGCAGCTCTCTTGCCCTCACCCTTTCGATCATATGGTTGGCTTGCGTCATCAAAACCCAAAGCTCATACTCAGGCGTGAAAGTCCAGGCTTCTCTCGGTAAATCAATATCGCTGATGGCTCACCTCCTCTAATGCCAGAGGCTGTTTAGTTTTGATTTCAGCCTCGACTTTGACTGATTTTGTAATGCCTTCACCCCCACGTATCTGGTAGAATCAACTCAGATTCAGATTGAGGGGGAGAATCCTCCATGAGAACAGCCA